>JAIRZX010000072.1 GCA_031267005.1 Deltaproteobacteria bacterium | reverse complement strand
GAAAAACTTTATCACATGATACTCCACGCCTCTCTTCTGTCCGCAGGATTTCGTATCTTGAGCGAACCTTCCTCAGGCGAGGGCCGGTCAGACATCACCTTGTTCCTCCGCAACGACGTATGCGTGGTAATCGAGCTGAAATATAGCTTTCGGCGCAAAACAGGCAAAAAATCATCCGGGGGAACGAGTGCAGCCAGGAAGCTGACGAAACAAAAGGCGAATGATAAAGAACTGTCCGCCGCCCTCGACATCGCCGAAGAGCAGATAAGGGCCAAGGACTACGCCGGACCCTACAGGGCCGCACGATGGGAAGTAATTTGTCTCGCAGTAGCCATACGCGGCAGAACGCAGGTCGCTGCGCGCTTCGTCGACACCGAGAACGTTAACGGACCAACAGGTTCCTGACGCGCTTCCTATTGCCATTCTAGTAAAATATTAGAACATCCGTGGTAGTTAATCATTATATACCAAGGCCATCTCTTTGATATTATTCTAATATTTAATCAGAACGATAATAAGTTTCGTTGCAGGCATTTGCGAAATCATACGCCAGAATCCGTAAGTCTGCCGCCGGTGATACGGATTCAGTGTCCCGTTACCGTAAACCCGGCTTTGCACCCGATGTCCTGTTGCCTACCCGCGTTTAGGCGGGTGACGCGCTCCGTCCGCAGGCCTTATCAACCGGCGCGGGCAAACGGGGAAAAGGGGCGTTACGCTGGTCCGCAGAGAGGCGGGGGGGAACGCCGTCACCGTTCTAGGCAAGGCAAAACTGTCGGCGAGCTTAAATGCAAGCTAAGGGGCGGAACGGGACTTGAAGACGCCTCCGTTTCCCTTGGTCGGGATACACCCATGCAGGCATCGACTCCCAGGCCTGTGAATAGTGCCGCATGATGTCTGACTCCCGCCGATGCAACAAGTAATATTCTTTCAAGTCACGCCCGTATGCGGCGGGCGGCACCTCGGCCCGTGAAAGGCGTCGCAAGCTTTGAACGGCTTTCGGCGTGCCGCCTGGAACCCTGTCGCAAGAAATCATTTCTTTTTTTGGACGCTTTCGGGGGGCGGGCCGACGCCTCGCGAAAGAGCCCGTTGTTAAATGCACGGGGCTTCCCGTGTCCCCGGGGCTCCGGGAGCCCCCCCTGCCAGGCATTGGCTTTCGAGGGGCTGGATTCCCTCGGACGGGACGGCGTGAGGAGCCGCTCTCGGAACGGGGGGGCAGGCTGCCTGCCTTGGGCAAGCCCGCGTAGGCTAAAACCGGCGCGTGCGGCTCCGAGGCGTCGCGGGCATCGCGGTTTTCCCCGCCAACGCTTCCCTGCGGGACTCGGAATGGAGGGCTGGGGCGTCAGGAGCAACGAAGCCGCCGCCCGTGACTTTTCGGCCCCTGCTGGAGCGGCAATGCCGCGCTCGCCGAAAAGTAGCGCGAAATGGACGGCACGGACGCGGAGGCCCGTTGCCAAATAGAGAGCGGTCGGCTCGTCGCGGCGTTTGGTCCGGAGAAAGCGCCGGTGCCGCTCCTCCTGCCCAAGACGGGCGGTAACCGCTCCGACGCCGCCGCCCCCGCCTCCTCATGGACGGTGAAGACAAAGCCGCCAGGGACAGAGACCTCCTGGGGCATTGCCATCCCTGTTTCGAGGAGGACCGCCACTGCCGGAGCGTCCGTTGCGAAGACCTGACCGATAAGCCGCTCCGCGGCTCCGGGAAGGGCGTGACGGCGTCCCTGCGGTGCCGGGGGCGCCGTGTGTCGGGGGTACCGAAAGCTCCGGGCCCCCGGAATGCAATGGTGCGCGGGAGCCCGCGAAGTTGCTCCAGGTGTTTGCCTGCCTGCCTGCCTGCCTGCCTACCGGTCGTCGGCGGGCGATGCCTTGCCCGGTGAACGCGTCGAACTCCGCTGGATGCGCCAGGGAGATCTTTCCGCTCGGGTCGAAGCCGCCGAGCGCCGCCAAATCCTAAAACTCAACCACTCTAAAGCCGCGCCGGGGAGCCCCACGCCCGGACGGGAGCCGCCCGGCCCAGCCCGACAAGGCCCGACGGGCAAGCGTCCCGGATCATGAGGCGTCTGAACCTTTCCCGTGCCAAACCTCCCGGAATTGCGCCTCCCGTCCACGGGGCACCGGGATAATCGGCGGCGCGTGGAGCGCCGGACTCAGCAAGCCAGCCTTCCCGCGACGTCTGTCCCTAAACGCGGACGCCTGCGCCTTTCCGGACATTCCCCGGCCGTTGCCCCGTATCAGAAGGCCCCTCCATGCCGGAACGCGCCGGGGGAAGACCTTCTGCTCCCGCTCGCCGCCCTTGCGTGGCGCCCCTTCACCCGGAGGCCGCCCGCAAAGCGGCTTCCGTTACCAAAAGAGCTGTGTCGTCAGCCTTAAATGCTAATGTTCTCGTCCATCCCATTAATGGGTTAATGGATAAGCTAGTACGGGAAAGCCATGCTCCCCGCAAGGCTCCTTCTCGCTGAAAAGCTCCCCGCTAGGCACTTGCTCGCTGGAAAGCTTCCTCACAAGGCTCCGGCCCCCCGCAAGGCTCCGGCCCCCCCGCAAGTTCCGTGGCCCGGCTAGGTTCCGGATCCCCTCGAATGTCCGAACGGAAAGTCCCGAGAGGCTTTCGCCGGACTAGAACTGCATCCTCTGGATCTCCTGGTAGGCGTTCAAGACCTTGTTCCGCACCTGCATGAGCATCTTGAAGGAGGTTTCGGCCTTGCTCATGGAGATGAGCGTCTCGTGGATGTTCCCGTTGCGGCCGGTCGCGAGCTCCTCCATGGCCGTCTTGGCCTGGAACTGCATGTTGTTGGTGTTCGTGAAGGTCGCCTTCAGGTGGTCGGCGAAGCCGGGGCGCGTGTCCCTGCGGGCGGCGCTCGAGAACATCTGGAGGGGAGTCCCCCCCGATCTGGTCACTCCTTGCATGTGTCGGCCCTCCGCCGGGCGCGGTTCCCCGCGCGGTCAGGTTACCTCAAAAGGTCGAGGGACTTCAGGGCCATGTTCTGGGCGGCGGTGGCCGCCGTGATGTTGGCCTCGTAGCTTCCCTTGGAGGAGATCATGTCCACCATCTCCTGGACGACGTTCACGTTGGGGTACAGCGCGTAGCCGAACTCGTCGGCCTCGGGGTGGGAGGGGTCGAAGACGAGCTTGAAGTCCCGCCTGTCCTCCATGATCTCGCGCACCTGGACGTCCTTCAGTTCCCCGTCCAGCCTCGGCCTCGCGCCCTTCGGCCCGGAGAAGTACGGCGCCGTCTCGAAGATCGGCACCTTGCGGCGGTAGGGCCCGCCGTCCGGGGTGCGGGTGGTGTTCATGTGGCTCAGGTTCATGGCCGTCATGTTCATGCGCTGGCGCTGGCTCGTGAGCCCGGACTGGCTTATGTCCATCGAGTTGAGGAAATCCATCTTGCGCTACCTCGATCCGCCTTCGCCTATGGCGTACTTCAGGTTGTCGAATTCCTTGGCGAGCATCTGCACGGTCGTGTTGTAGACGAGCTGGTTCTTTGTAAGGAGCGTCATCTCCTTGTCGATGTCCAGCTTGTCGTCGTCGTACTCGTCGTAGCCGTAGGGGGACATCCGGACGGCCTGGCTGGCCCTGTCGAAGGCCGACATCACGTCCTTGGCCGGTATGTGCCTCCCGTCGGTCTGCCGTACGTCCAGCTCCGTGCCCTTGCCGGGGAGCCTTCTGGCCAGCACCTTCTCGAAGTCGAGGTGGCGCGCCCGGAAGCCGGGGGTGTCCTTGTTGGCGAGGTTGGTCGCCGTGAAGTCGTGGCGGGCGAGCCTCAGCCCCAGCGTGCCCTGCATGATGCCGAACTGGCTGGAGAAGAGGTTGTGGTTCAGATCGGTTGACATGCCTGCTCCTTGACGTGGGGAAGCCGGGGGGGAAAGGCGGCGGGGCCCGTCCGGGAGAAACGGCTAGCAAACGGCGGGCCAGCTTTTGCGGGATCGCGGAAGTCCGCGCCGGCGCTTGACCTGAGGCCGGGGGGGTGCCGGAGACGCGGGGAGCGCCTGGCCGGTCCTGTTGCACGATCGGCGCCGGAAAATCCGGCGGACAGCCATCGGCCCGAAGTCCCGGCATCAGGCAGGGACCCCGCCGGGCTCTCGCCCCGCACAGCGCCGGACGGACAACCGCAACCGGGCCCGCGAGCCCCATGTTCCGGTCCCGTGACCCATGCCGGCACTCCTTCCGGCGAACGACGTTAACGAAGCCGTTCTTGACACGTTCCTCTCCGGGAATCCCGCGTCTTCTCCGCCTTGCTTTTTTTTCCAGAAATTCAAAGCAAGCCCCGGATTCTGCATATTGATTCAGGGCAAGCTTCCGTAACCCCGCCCTTTTATAAAGGAGCAAGGCGGAAACGAGAATCGTATGGACAAATCTTTGTCCGTTCAGCCCGTTTGCATGACGGTTATCTGAAGTTTTGAGCAAGAAAAATTCCGGTTACGTCGACAAGGCGAAGTGTTACCCTGAACGGTATCGTTAAAACAAGTTTAAATGCAGTCAGATGCTTGACGATACACCTGACGTCATGCATGAATTATATGCTCGAATTAATGCATCGGAGGAAGATATCGAGTTCGCCTTCATCACCGGCATCACCAAGTTTTCCAGGAACGGCTTTTCCCGGTTAAACGGTTTGAAAGACAT
>JAIRZX010000008.1 GCA_031267005.1 Deltaproteobacteria bacterium | reverse complement strand
GGGGGGGGGGGGGGGGCCGGCGGGGCGGCGGCGGGCCCGCCCCCGCGCCCCTCCCCCGCGGCTTCGGGGGGGGGAGGGCTTTTACCGATTATATAACACGCGCCGAACCTGTCAAGGAGACAGGGAGCGGGGAAGCCGCCGCCCGCCTGGCGTAAAGGATTTCGTGAACACGGTTTTAAAGCCGGCCGAGGCCCCGTCCCGGCCGGCCCAAGCCCGCCGCGCGAGACGTCGCTGCCGCCGCGGGCGCGCTTGAACTCGCCCAGCGCGGCCTGAGCCGCAGGAGGCGCGGGGGGAGGCAGGGCGAAGCGCGGGGGGCGGGGGGCTGGAAACAGGGATTAAAGGGCCCCCGGCGCGGGACGGCCGGGGGACGGAACTAAACGGCGGAAGATGAGGAAGCGCTATCCTCCTGCAAGTTCCTAAAACCCCCGACTGCCGGCGTGCTTGGACCGGCGGACAACCCCCTGTCCGCGGATTGCCGCCGAGAGCGCGATCGGCGCTTCTGCCGTCGCCGCGCCGCCCTGCCCGGCGCCTTCCCCGAACGCCTTCGCAAGGCTGGACGTCCGACGGTAGTTTGATCCGGTCCCGATTCCTGTTAGACTCGGCTGTCGGAGCTGCAACATGAACTGAAACTTTCGGAAACGCCGGAAAGCGTTGCGTACGCCGTGCCAGTTATGCCGGCGGGCGCCTCCCCCGCCCCGCCGTCCCGCCGGCGCCTCCCCCCGCGCTTTGGAGTTGCCCCCATGCCCGCCATGATCCCCAGCACAACCGAGGCGGCCCGGTCCGCCGTCATGACCCCCAGCACAACCGAGGCGGCCCGGCCCGCCGTCGCGCCCCCCGCCGCGTCCCCGGCGGCTCCTCCCCCCGCAACGCGGGCCGTCCTGGCCGTAGCCGTAGCCGTAGCCGTAGCCCTCGCACTTCCCGTCATAGCGGCCGCCCCCCGGGCCGCGGCCCAGGAGGACCCCGCTTGGTTCTACCGGGGCCAGCGGCCCATGACCCCGGATGACGTGCCTGCGGCCCTGGAACTGGCCGCCTTCCATTTCGGGGCCCTCACCGAGTGGGAGCTCACGCAGACCGCCGGAAGGCTGTTCGTCGACGAAGCCCGGCTCCTGTTCCTGACGGCCAAGATCAAGGCGGGCCTCCGCCTCCTGGGCCCCGACCCTCCTTCGGCGGACCAGCTTGCCGAGGAAAGCGGGACCAAACTCGCCCTGCCTACCCCCGCCGAGCTGGAAGTGATACGCGGGATGGAAGGCCGCCTCCGGGAAGCCGTCGCCTCGGGCGGGAGCCCTCCCGATCCCCCAGCCAAGCCTTGACGCCGCCCGCGCCGCCGCAAACCGTCCTCGGAACGCCGGGACTCGGCGCCCTCCTTCGACGTTTGGCAGGATAGGGACCCGGGCGCGGATAAGTCTGCCCGGGCAGGCTGAAAAGCCTGTTCCGGCAAAAGGATAAACCTGTCCGGGCTAAAGGAGCCGCAAGGGCATGGCACCCATCCGCCTGCGCCCCCGGCTCCTAAGCCGCTAACGGCCCCAGTTTTCAAGGAGTTTGCCCCCGGGCTCGCGGCGGCGGCCGCCCAAGTCGACGGCGGAGCCTATCCGGCCCTGGAACGCGTCCCGCAATTCCGTCTTGACCGGCGTCCCTTGGCAGGGAGCGATCTGGAAGCCGCCCCGGAGATTGCCCGCGCCGACTTCCGCGTCCCTCCTGACTCTGACGCCCGCGCTTTCTCCGAAAGGACTGGCATTGACGCCGACCGGGCGATGCGCCTCCTGGCCGAGCCAGCGGCGGGGCCAATCATCCTCAAGGGCGGCGTTGCGGAAGGCGAGGCGGCGGAGGCCGTCGGGACGACTCTCGCTCTGCCCTCGGCGGCGGAGCTGGAAGCCGTCAGGGGCTGGGCCCCGAATCTCAAGGAGGCGCTGGCCGCGCGTCGACGCCATTGCCCCCCCGGAAAGGGTTCCGCGCCTTATGCCATTGCCTTATGCCATTGCCTTATGCCATTGCCTTATGCCATTGCCTTATGCCATTGCCTTATGCCATTGCCTTATGCCATTGCCTTATGCCATTGCCTTATGCCTTTGCCTTATGCCAATGCCTTATGCCATTGCCTTATGCCATTCTCATTCAATATTAGAATATTATTGTCATATATTCTGAATATTCGATAATGGCGGGTCTTCAATTCATATACGGCATAGTCATTTCTTTGATATTATTCTAATATTTAACAGCATTGGCAATATCCAGGATATGGCGGTACTATATAAGGATTAACTGCCACGCCATTTTCTAATATTTAAATCGAATGGCAATAACGACCGCCCTCAGCTCCGGTTCGCCAGCCCCCCGCGCCGGCCTCGCCCGCGCGGATCGATCCCGCCCCCCACGCCATTCCGGGCCGCCGCGAGGGAAGGCCGGGCGGAAGGAACCCCTGCCCCGGGCCCTGGAGCGTACGGGCGCGAAGCCGCCCTTCACGGACACCCGACGGCCCGTTGCGGACGCGTCCATGAAACCGGACCCGCCCCCCTCCGCCGCGGGCCGATACCGCCCCTTGGAGCGTTTCAGGAGATCGCCCGGTCCGGCGCGACGGCCCCCACGCGGCTGACGAGTCGGCTAGGAAGGCGTTTCCGCCCGCCTTCGCCTCGGCGACGGAACATCCCTTCTCCCCAGGATCCCGCCGCCTTCAGCTTCTGGCCCTCAGGGCCCTCCCGTGACGGGAGCCAGCCTGCATTGACGGAAAGCCTTTCACCTACGAAGTTCGCTTCCGCGCTGTCGGTCCCCCTGCGCCTGACGCCCGTGATCCGGTCTGGGTTCCGTATCCGGAGCCCTCCCCTCCTCCGAAGGCCGAGCTGCCAAGAGAGGCTGGGCCAAACCCGCCTTGTCGCCCGCCTCCGGGCCGGAGACGCCGAGCGCCGCCTCCGGGAAGCCGCCGTATCGGTCCGGCCCCGTCACCCGACAAACCGCAACGCCGCCGGAACCTGCCGCCGCCCGCGGATGACGATCTGCCCGGCGGAACGGAAACCGCCGGCTCCGGCATCCAACGCATCCCGCACTCCGGCGCCGACGAATTCAGTAAACTATCGGGCGGCTCGCATTACCGCATGACTCGCCCGCGTCTCCGACCGCGTCCTGGTTCGTCCTTTCAGAACCCGCCGCCGCGGGGGATGGCTCCAGCCACCGCGCGGGACCCGGCTATCAAGGCGCGCCGTAAAATCCTCGGCCAACCCTGTCGCGGCTACGGAAAACTATCATATGGCGCCTGATCGCCCTGCCGACTACGCCAAAGCCAGAGAGTAGCGTCAGGGCGGTTGCCGGAAAATGCGCGCTGCCGGGCTTTGCCGTCAGCAACCAACCACGTTAATGGTTTTGCCGCTGAACTGTTGGTTATGCCAAAAAATTTTATCGTCCCAGAGTTTCTTAAAATCCATGTCGAATATAATAAGCCAGCCAACTGATGATCCGCATTTATCCATATTTCCTGCCCGCTGGTTTTTGCCTGTTTCCAAGGCTTCAGATCCGTTGATCTTGATTTCGATAGGATAGTATATACCTTTGTAAATTACGCATATATCTGCCATTGTTCTCCCCGTGGCGCACTCCATTTGGACAAAGTCGGCTCCGCCGTTCACGGCCCTTTGGAGGAAAGCATTCAACGCGTTATGCGGAATATCCTCGGCGGCGCAGCCAGTTCTCTTCACTTTGGTAATTGAAATTATATCGTCCTGGACATTATATTTGCCCGCGAGTTCTGGAGTTGACAGAACCCAGTCAATCCTTTCTTTCTCCTGGAAGTCCAGATCGTCCGCTTTGGCAATAGATTTTTCGGTAATATCCGCGTTCATGCGCCAATAGAACCGGAACTCCCTGAGAAGTCCGTCCATGTCGATCCCGGACCCGTCAGTCCACTTGCCGGAAATAGCGGCTGGAATTTTGTTCTGGAGTTTCCTGGTCAAAGCCCGGACGATCAACTCGCCGTATATGGGGTTACTCACCATTAAAGAAGAACCGTCGTAAGGGTCTTCCTTCTTAAGAAGCCCGAGGTCGACGGCGAATTTAACATCGTCCTCCGAAATATCATTCGGAAATACGCCCGCTCCGATAATTATCGGCTCAATTACCCTTCTGGTTCTCGGTTCCCTGAGTCTTTCCGTGAGAGAGTTAAAATGCGTGTCGTTTCGCAGGATAAGGGAGCGTGCGGCCAGGTCGACGTCGTCTCCCATGACGCGTCCGGAATAGTCGCTCTTAAACAGTTCGACGATGATATCGTCAGCCAGGGCGTTTACCAGCCAGGGCTGGCATTCCGTCCAGTGCCAGGCCCGATCGAAGGCGGAAGCCTCGAACGCTTGCCCTGACTCCTAGGTACGCTGGCCGTAAAGGTCCTTGATTTCCTCCTTTGTGAAATTGGAAAGGACCAGAGACTTCTTTTTAACGTTGAAAGGGCTGGCCAATCCCGTAGACTGCGCTTCAGGCCTGATTCTGAATAAATAGTCCCTTACGTCCCGCATGCCTGCCAGGGCCAAGGTTCTTGGAAAGGCGCTTTGAGGGGAATCGGGACGGCGGAGATAGCCGTCCCTAATCTGGGCCAGGAACATAACTAGCGGATCTTCTTGGAGACAGTCCGCCTAGTCGAAGAAGACGACTAATTCCTTTTTCAAAGCATTGCAAATGGCATAGAGCGTCAATCGAACCTTGATGTCCGGTCTGGACATGAAGGGGTTGCCTTGGAACTTGAAGGCCAGCTCGCTTAACTCAACCGCGTCAGAAATCATGAGCTCCGCGTCTATCTGGTTAACGACCATGTCCATGGCCGTTTTGGCATCGAAGGCATTACTTAAGGCCGCCGGGGAACAGGCGAGGGCGTAATATTCTCCGTCAGAATTTATCTTTCTGGCCAAAGCTTCCGGGCACGTGGTTTTTCCCGACTGGCGCGGCGCGTGGAGGACGAAATAGAATTCACCGCCAATCATGCCATTAACGCCCGGGAGACGCGGAACGGCAGAAATCATGCAGTGTGTTTTCGGTTTGCAAATGCCAGTGGCGTTGAACCTTTTTATCGGCTTAAAGGCCATGATGACTCCAAAATCGGAATTAAAAGACTCACGTTTCTTTTGGTGGGCCCTTAAACCGATCCGTCATACTGGGTTCAAGGCTGAGGTGCTGCTATGCATTAAGCAACAGGTTTCCTCGCTACGGCGGGAAGACACCTTTCCTTGCTCCGACCTTGGAATATGGGCGCCAATGACCTGACGGTCCATGCCCTCCAGCAAGCAGACCATTTGATATATGACGCCGCCGCAATGAAGCGGCACTGGACTGGGGTTATGTCGATGATATTGAGCGCAATAATATAAAAAGCTGACTTTTATGAATTTAGATAAACTTCCGCAGGAGAGCTGGCTAAGACGCCGGAGGACGACGCCCCCCCGTCAACGGGCATGAAAGAATCCCCGCGAAGTGATGCCCGCCAGGAACAGTTGTTCCTGAAAACTTTTCCGGGCTCCGGACCGTTGACGGAACTCCGGACGGGAACTCCGGACGGGAACTCCGGAACCGAATCCGCCGCCAGCCAGCCCCGTCAAGGCCGCTCCTGGCCCTTGCGCTCGACCACGTCGTAGCGGTCGAAGGTCAGGAGGAAGGAGCCCCTCCCCTGGGTCTGGGAGCGAATGGTGGTGGAGTAGCCGAACATGGACGCCAGGGGGGCGGCGGCCGAGACCGTCATGAACCCGGGGGGCACGGTGGGCTTCACCTCGCCCACGCGGCCGTTGCGGACGGCGATCTCCCCCACGACGTCGCCGACGGACTCCTCCGGGCAGGTGACTTCCAGCTTCATGACGGGCTCCATCAGGATAGGGCTCGCGGCGTTTAACGCGTTGCGCGCGGCCTGGGCCGCGGCTATGCGCACGGAGGGCTCGTCCGCCCCGCCCTCGCCTATCTCCAAAGCGTCCAGGGAAGCCTCTATGTCCAGCATGGGGTAGCCCAAAAGCGGACCGGTCTCCAGCGAGTCCTTCACGGTGGCGAAGGCCGCGTCCACGAGGTTCTTGGGCAAAAGGCCCGCGGCCGCGACGAGGTTCGCGGTGGAGACGCCCTTGCCCCGCGGGAGGGGCTTCACCGTCACGACGGCCTTGGCGGCCTTCGAGGCCGCGCCGGCGGGGCGCTGGAAGGCGCCGTCGGCCGTGGCGGCCTTCTGCACGGTCTCGCGGTGGACCACCTGGGGCTTCCCCACGACGACCTGGACCCCGTGCTCGCGCCCCAGGCGGTGGACCAGGATTTCAAGGTAGAGTTCCCCCATTCCGGAAATGACCGTCTGCCCGGTGTCGGGGTCCTGCTTCATCCTGAAAGTCGGGTCCTCCTCGGCCATCTTGGAGAGGGCCTCCAGGAGCCTGGGGCCGTCCGAGGAACTCTCGGGTTCGACGGCAATCGAAATGACCGGATCCGCCGCCTGGATGGACTCGAGGACGACCGGCCGGTCCTCCGAGCAGACGGTGTCGCCGGTGGCGGCGGACCTCAAGCCCACCACGCCCACCAGGTCCCCCGCCGAGGCGCGGTCGGTGCGGTCCCTTTTGGCGGCGGAAATCCTGAACAGCCGCGAAATCTTGTCCTTGCGCCTCATGCGTGAGTTGAAGACCTCGCCGCCCTCCTTCATCTCGCCTGAGTACACCCGCACGTAGGAGAGCTTGCGCCCCTGCTCCATCATCTGGATCTTGAAGACCAAAGCGGCCAGCGGGGCCTTCTCGTCGGGCTCGACCATGACCGCCCCGCCCTTTAAGTCGAGCGCCTCGACGGGGGGCAGATCGCGCGGCGCCGGGAGGTAGTCCACCACGCCGTCCAGGAGGGGCTGGACGCCCTTGTTGCGGAGCGCGGCGCCCGCGAAGGCCGGGACGAGCTTGAGCGCTATGGTCGCCCGGCGGATGGCGGCCTTCAGGGCCGGGACGTCCAGCTCGGCGTCAGCCAGGTAGGCCTCCATCACCTCGTCGTCGCAGTCGGCCAGGGTCTCGATTAGCTCCCTGCGCTCCTTCTCGGCGTCCGCTTCGAGCTCCTCCGGGATCGGGGCCTGGGTCATCTCCGCCCCGAGGGAGTCCTCGGACCAGGTGCAGTAGCTCCGGTTCAGCAGGTCCACGACGCCCTTGAAGCCTTCCTCCCGGCCCACGGGCCGGGTGATGACCAGCGGCCTCGCGGAGAGGCGGTCCCTCAATTCGTCCATCACCTTGTCGAAGTCGGCGCCCGTGCGGTCCATCTTGTTCACGAACACCAGCTTCGGGACGCGGTGCCGGTCGGCCTGCCTCCAGACCGTCTCGGACTGGGGCTGGACGCCACCCACGGCGCAGAACACCCCCACGGCGCCGTCCAGGACGCGCAGGCTCCTCTCCACCTCCATGGTGAAGTCCACGTGCCCGGGGGTGTCTATGATGTTCACCTCGGCCCCGCGCCACTCGCAGGACGTGACCGCGCTCATTATCGTGATGCCGCGGTCCTGCTCCTCGGGCATGAAGTCCATCACGGCCTCGCCGTCGTGGACCTCGCCCAGCTTGTGGGTGCGCCCCGAGTAGTAGAGTATGCGCTCGGTCAGGGTCGTCTTCCCGGCGTCTATGTGGGCGATTATCCCTATGTTCCTGAGGCCCGGGCCCTTGGGCTTTTTCGGGGGGGGGCTCATTTCAGCCGCCCGTCCACCGCGTCCGCCACGGCCGCGGCCGCGGCCGCCGCCTCGCGGGCCGCCTTCACCCTCGAGGCCAGCTCGGGATCGCCCAAGGCCAGGATCCTGGCCGCCAGCCAGGCCGCGTTCTTCGCCCCGTTTATGGCGACAGTCGCCACGGGCACTCCGGATGGCATCTGCACGGTGGAAAGGAGCGCCTCCATCCCGCCCAAAGGCGAGGCGCCGCTCAAGGGCACGCCGACGACCGGCAGGACCGTGGAACTCGCCACGACCCCCGCCAGGTGCGCGGACATGCCCGCGCCGCAAATGATCACCTTAAGCCCTCTGCCCTCGGCGGCGCGGGCGTAGTCAAGCGTCCGCTCCGGGGTCCTGTGGGCGGAGGCGACGCGGATCTCGAAGGGCACCCCAAGCGAGTTCAGCACCTCGCCTGCCACTCCCATGACCGGACGATCGCTTTCCGAACCCATCACCACGCCCACCCGCGGGCCGGGCCGGCCCTCTTCCGACATCTCGCGCGTCCTTTCCCATCGTAAAAAAAGCCCCCCGGGAAGGAGGGCGACCGGCCCCCCCTGCGGGGAACCCCGTTATTATCAGTTAACAATATGAATTTTTCCCTTGCCTGTCAAGGGAACGCGCGGACGCCCGGGCAACGGCGGATCCGCTTGGGCGCCCGCCGGAATGCCTTGGGAATGGCGCGGAACGGAGCAAGCGAAAAGCTGCGGAAGGCCCCTGGCGCGAAGCGCGCCGGAAGTCCCCGGCGGTGAACGGGCGGGCGGCGTCGTACCTCAGGCGGAGCCCGGGGGGAACCCGCCGTAAGTCAACGGCTTAACCCGGGGAGAGCCCGGACGGAACCAGGAGGAAGTCCGGACGGTACCCGGAGGGAGTCCCCGCGAACGCCCGGTAGCCCCGACCGGGAGACTCACGTGCGCAAGACGGGCTCGCCCTCCGTGCCGGGGCCGACGGAGGGGCGGCCGTCCAGTCCGGTCCCTTCCCTTCCCGTCCCTTCCCGTCCCTTCCCGTCCCGTCCCCCCCGTAAGCGGTCTGGCGGGCCCGAAACCTGGGGAAGCCCTTAACGGCGCGATCAAGCTTGCAGGGCTTTCCCGGTGCCGATATAATTCAGCACCCGGCAAGGCCGCCTCGCCGGGGCGGGCCTTTGAGCCATCCGGCCTTCGTTCCTTCGGTCTTTGGGGCCTTCGGGCCTTCCAGCACGCCGCTTCCCGCCCTTCCCGACCGCCCAAGGCGTCAGTACGCGGCCGGGCTTCCCCCTCGCGGGCGGGCGGCGCCCGCGGGGTTAGGAGGGGTGTGGGTGAGGCCCCCCCCGCCACGGCGAGGCGGGCGGGAACACCGGCGG
>JAIRZX010000603.1 GCA_031267005.1 Deltaproteobacteria bacterium | reverse complement strand
AACGTAATGGCCGGAAGCCCGAAGCATGACGGCGTTTAGCCGGAAGCGGCCCGCCGGGGGCCGCCCGGGAGAGGGGCCCGCTGGAGCGGGAACCGCCACCTTTTTCGCGCCGACCCTAATAATATAGGCTTCCGGCGCTTTCCAGTAAAGGGCTTTACGAGCGGAACGCCGCGCTTGCCAGGGTGGCCGGCAGGTTGGCTCCGGCGGCTGCCTGGTCATTCCGCTTCCCGCCGGGGCCAGCAGGTCGGCTCCGCTTCCCGCCGGGGCCAGCAGGTTCCCTTAATCCAGGACCAGGCTGCCCCTGAAGTGCTCCAGGTCTTCCTCTATCTCCCAGAGGTGCCTCTCTATGCCTTCCAGGATGAAGACCGGGGAGCGGGGGTCGCGGAGCGTGGCGGTGCCCACCTGGATCGCGGAGGCGCCGGCCAGGATGAACTCCAGCGCGTCCTCCGCGGTGAAGATGCCGCCCATGCCTATGACGGGAATCTTCACCGCCCTGGCGCACAGGCACACCTGCCTTAAGGCCAAAGGCTTTATCGGCGGCCCGGAGAGCCCTCCGGTAACGTTCCGGAGCTTGGGGCGCCGCGAGTGGAGATCTATCGCCATGGCGGGCAGGCTGTTTATGAGCGACAGCGCGGAGGCCCCCGCGTCCTCGCAGCGCTTGGCCAGAAGGGCTATGTCCGAAACGAGCGGCGGGAGTTTCACCACCACCGGCTTCCCCCGGGCGGCCTTGACCGTGTCCCGGGTTATGGAGCAGGCGAGATCAGGGTCCCCGCCGAAGCTTAAGCCCCCGCCCCCCTTGAGGTTGGGGCAGCTGATGTTCAGTTCCAGGAAGTCCGCTCCCGAGTCCGCGAGCTTGTTCGCCAGAAGCGAGTAGTCCTCGGGCGTCCTGCCCAGTATGTTGGCCCCGACCGTGGCCCCGGCGGCTTTGAGGGCCGGCAGCGCCTCCTCCATGTAGCGGTCCACCCCCATGTTTTCGAGGCCTATGGAATTGAGGAGCCCTCCGGCGCCCTCCGCTGCCCTGGGCTGGGGGTTGCCGGGCCAGGGGTCGGGCGACACGCCCTTGGTGATGACCGCCCCCAGCCGTTCGGGAGGGCAGAACTCCCTGAGCTCCAGGCCGTAGCCGAAGGTGCCGGAGGCGGCGATGACGGGGTTCTTCAGTATCAGGCGGCCTATCTTGACCGTCATGTCGGGCACGAAGGCCCCGGTCCGCGCGTGCTTCACGTCCGGCACGTGCAGTATGTCGTTTCCGGGGAAGACCGGGCCCTCGACGCAGACTCTCGCCCGCTTACCGGTTTTCAAGGGCACCCCGCACGACAGGCAGACCCCCAGCCCGCAGGCCATGAAGGCTTCGGTGGAGACCCAGGCTGGCACGCCCTTGGACCGGGCGAGCTCCTCCACGGCCCTCAGCATGTTCGGCGGGCCGCAGGCGAAGACGGGAAGCGGCCTCTCCTTCAGGCATTCCCGGAGCCCGTCCGCCACGCTGCCCTTCCTGCCGTAGCCCGTGCCGTCGTCGGTGTAGGCCACTGCGCGGTGGAAGACGGAGCGCAGGTAGTCCTGGTCTATCTGGGAGTTCCCGGTCCTCTCCCCGTAAATGAGCGTGGCCTCCGGGTTCCAGCGGGCAGCCGATGCCATGGGGGCCAGGCCCGCCCCGCCGGCGGCGAGGTAGACCGGCCCGTTTTTGAGTTCCGGGGCGGCTACGGGCAGGCCGGTCCCGATGGGGCCGGTGACCTTGACGAGCGACCCCCTGGGCAGCTCGCGGAGGAACTGCGTGCCCGCGCCCACCGTGCGGATGAGAAAGCTCATGGAATCCCGGTCCATGATGTGAATCGAGAAGGGGCGGTCCAGAAAGGGGAAGCCGGCCAGAGGCTTCGGCTGGTAGGGAACGGAGCAGCCGTCCGGCAGCCCCGCCGCGTAGCCGGGCGTCGACGGGATTGCCGGGGAGAGGGGGCTCGCGGGCTGAGGCGCGTCCGGCTCGTCCCGCCCGTCCGGCGATTCCCGGCCGCCGCGCCAGTCCGGCCGATCCCGGCCGTCCCGCCCGTCCGGAAAGCCCCGGCCGCCGCGCGCGTCCGTCCGATCCCGGCCGTCCCGCCCGTCCGGAAAGCCCCGGCCGTCGCGCCCGTCCGGGCCGCTCCGGCCGTAATGCCGTCCCGGAAGGCTCTCCCCGCGCCGGACGCCGGCCCCGCGCGTCCCGGTTTCCGGATCGGCGTCCAGGAGGGGGGCTATCCCGCAGGCTACGGCCCCCGCCTCGCAGGGGCGGGCGGAAGCGCCAGCGCGGCCGGGCCCCATGATCGACTCCGGAGGGTCGCCCCCCGCGAAGGGGCCGCAGGGGGCGATCTTCGCGAACTGCCCGGGGTCGGCCAAGGGCATGCCCCTTGGCCGGGCGAGGCGGAGGACGAAGGTATCGGAAGAGAGGCTCAAAACCTCCAAGACCCTCGCGAGTGCTATGACGGGCCTAGCCACGCGCGGCCCCCGCCGCGGAGGGGACGGCCGCGGCCGCGTCCCCCGCCCTCAGGCCCGCCATTACGGCGAAGCGGCCGCGGTCGCCCCGGCGGTGGCTGTAGAATTCCCCGGAACAGCGGGTGCAGACGCCCGAAAGCTCGATGTTGGAAGGCTTGACGCCCTGGGCCGCGAGCTGGTCCCGGGTAAGGGCCCAGAAATCCATATGGCCGTTGGAGGGGTTCCGGTAGGCCCATAAGGACCGGGGGAGCAGTTCCCGGTAGTCCTTGAACTCCATACAGCAGGGGCCGATGGAGGGGGAGACGCAGCACAGGAGCCCCTTCGGGTCCGCGCCCCTCGAGGCGACGAGCCCGCGCACGGCCTTGCCGACTATGTCGGCGCGGGAACCCCGCCATCCGGAATGCACCAGGGCCAGCGAGCGGGTTTCCGGGGAGTAGATGACAACCCCCTGGCAGTCGGCGAGCTTCACCATGAGGGTATGCCCGGGCCCCGCTATCATGGCGTCGTAGCCTTCGCGCATCTCGCCGGGCGTGCGGGGGGCGTAGCTCTCGCCCGCTTCGAGCTGGAGGATCCCGTCCCCGTGGGCCTGGTTTAAGAACGACGCCGGGCCGAGCCCCAGCGCCTTCTCGGCGGAAGCGAGGTTGGCCGCCACCTCCGGGGTCTCCCCGTGCTCGAAGGAAAGGTTGAAGTCCTTGCCGTCCGGGCCCTCGCGGGTGAAAACCCCGTGGGCAAGGCCGGGAAGATCCCTGAGCGCGTCGAATGTCCAGTAGGGCGGGGAGCCCGGGGCGGAGTGCTTCTGCATGTTGGCTTCGCGTCGTCGGCAGGGGCTTGGGCCGTCTTCGGGCGGGGCCCGAGGGCCTGCCCGGGGCATGAGGGGCTGCGGCGGCCCTGGCCGAGGCAGACGGGGACTGGTGGCCCGCGCCCGCGCTAGGGGGGGCGCGAACAATGACTGTTAATTATAGCCAATGCCTGAAGGGCCTGTAAACCCTTGGTGGGGGGGGCCCTGGAGGGGCGCTGCGGCTAGAGTTTTCTGGAAGAGCGGGGGGGGGCGCGGCAGTTTCTCCGGAAGGGCTCCGGAGGGTTGACTGAAAGGGACCGGGACCGGAAGGCTTCGCGGAAGGAATCGAAAGGGCCCCGGGGGGATCCGGAGGGGCCCCGGAAGGGATTCTGATGTGATTCGGATGAATTCGGAGGGATTCTGATGTGATTCGGATGGATTCGGAGGGATTCTGATGTGATTCGGATTGATTCGGATTGAGTCGGATTGATTCGGATGGGATCCGGAGAGGATCAAAGAGGGAGCGGAAAAGAGCCTGAAAGGTCCCGGAGGGGAGCCAGCTATCCGCGCGGAGGGTTGGCGTCCTCAGCAGTCGGGCTCCCGCCCCGAGGGCGGCCGCTTAGGCGAAAGCCTTTAAAACGGCGCGGCGGGGACGTAAAATGGGCGTCGCGGGCCGGACGGCCCGGACGGTCGGAACGAACGGCACGGCTGGAGGGGCGTTTTGGATCATCTGGAGGCGACGGAGGAGCAGGCGGCGGCCGTCCTGGCCGGGCGCTGGGGGATAAGCTCCTCGAAGGTGACGGCCGTTAGGTCGGGACGCGTGAACCAGACCTTCCTGGCGGAGCGGGAGGACGGGGGGAAGCTCGTAGTGCAGCTGTTAAACCCCGACTTCCAGGCCAGCCCCGCGCTGGGGGAGAACTGGGACGCTGTGTCGCGGAAGCTTCTGGAAGGGGGCATACCCTGCCCGGCGCTCCTGCCTGACAAGGAGGGCCGGCTTCTGTCCGAGGGTCCGGGCTGGGGCGAGGCGTGGCGGGTCTCCACCTTCGTGTCGGGCGCCCGCCCCGAGCAGAACGCCCGGGCCGCCCGGCTCGCGGCCAAGTGCCTGGGCTCCTGCCATTCCGCCTTGAACGCCCCCCGCCCGGCGGATCTCTTGCCCCTTCCCTCAGGCGACTTCACCAACCAGAGGCTTCCCAAGGCCTCGGACTTCGAGGACTTCCGGACCCTTTATCGGCGCCACCCGTCCCTCGAGCGCATCGGGAAGCCTTTGGCCAGGGGGGCCGAGGAGGCCATGAGGCTCCCCGGGAGCCCGTCCTTCCAGCGGGTGTTCCTGATGAAGGACTTGGTCATCCACCTTGACCCCAAGCGCGACAACTTCCTGGACGACGGGGGCCGTTACGCGCTGATCGACTGGGACACCGTCTCGTACGGGGATCCCCTTCTGGATCTGGGCGAGTTGTGCCGCTCCTTCGCCGCCTCCGAAGGCACCCCCCGCTTCGACTCCGAGACCATGGGCCAGGCCCTCGCGGGCTACCGGGAGACAGGGCTCGATTTGGGGGACAGGCACTTCTCGCTTCTCCCGGCCGCCGTGCGCGGCATCGCGGTCAACCTCGCCCGCAGGTACCTCGCCGACGCGCTCCTGGAGTCGCATTTCGTCTGGGACCGCGAGAACTACCCTTCCCTGTTCGAGCAGAACGTGTCCAGGGCCGGGTTCCTCCTCGATCTCGCCGAGGAGCTCCGCGAGCGGGAGTTCGAGCTAATGAAGCTCATAACCGGTTAGGGCCCCGGCGATTCCGGGCCCGCCGGAAAGCGGGCCGGGCTTGCCCGGCGGGAGCATCGGGGAGGGCCGCGGCGGGCCCGGGCCTTCGGCCGGTCCCGGAAGGGCGTCCGACGGCGGGGGCCGGGCGCGATTCCGGACCGCAGGACAGAGCGCCCCGCCCGAAGCTGTCCTTCCGCGCCGGCTCCCCTCCGGTTGCCTCTCGCTCTTCGGCCGCAGGCGAGCTGGGCCTGGCCGGTCGCCCTCCGGCGGCAGGCTAGCGTTCCACCGAGAGGAGCGCCTTATCTCCTCGCGAACGGTCGCGTCTCGCCGGAAGGCAAGCTCAGGGAGGGTCGGTCGCTGTGGCGGCGCGGCAGGCGGGGCCTGCGGGGGGCGCGGTCGGGCGGCCCGGTCAGGCCGTCCGTTCGCGTGGACGGATGCCAAGCGAGGCGCCCGCCCGCTTCTCCCGTGAAGAGCGGCCGAGGCGTGAAGCTGATTTCATATGCTTCCGCTGTTGCCTTCCGCCGCATATTGGGACTTTTCCCTGGTAATAGCCGGCTCAGGCCAGCCTCCCGCTCCCCCGCGCGGCGCGCTTCACAGGGCGGGGGGGCTTGCCGCCTTCTCGGCAAGGCCCGGCGGCATAGGGGAGTTTTGCCCTGAAGGCGTTCCCGTGCTATTATAATAACGGTTAATGAGCGGCCGACCCGACAGGCCCGTCCTCCGGAACCGTTGGGGGGTTCCCCGCATCCCTTCCGCCGTGCGGCGGCGTCGCGGCCCGGAGAGGGTTCCGGGGCTCGCCGCCCGTCGCAGTGGCGTTCCGCGCCTTAGGGCCTGCCGCCCTGGCTCCCGCGAAAACGGCCCCGAAGTCCAGCCAGCCGGAAACGTTCCGGCACCACAGTGAACTGCGGAAAGGATTATGATGCCAGATCCACTTACGATCTTTATGTGGGCAGTCGGCCTTATCGTGGTTCTTGTTACGGCCTTTTTCGGGTATCACCAGAACGGATTGCATAAATCCGTAGCCGCGTTGACCAAAACCACTGAAGATGGAATAAAGGGGTTAGAAACCAGGATGGCCGGGATGGAAACCAAGCTTGAAACCAGGATGGCCGGGATGGAAACCAGGATGGCCGGGCTGGAAACCAAGCTTGAAACCAGGATGGCCGGGATGGAAACCAGGATGGCCGGGATGGAAGCCAAGTTTGAATTCAGGATTGGCGGGATGGAATCCAGGTTTGACACGTTGGCAAAGACGGTCGGGGATTTACGGGTGGAAGTGGCAAATAAGTTGCCGTGGCCCGGCGGCGGACGGTTCGTGCATGGCGAAGGCCGGCGTCGGCGTCGGGCATTGGCCGATCCTGCGGGCGAAGCGCTCCCCGGCCAGGGCACGCCGACTGGCGGCGGACGGGAGCAGCTCGCATCCGAGTAACCGCCGAGCAGCCGGGCCCGGCGGTTTTCTGCGGCTCCCCGCCGGTTGCCGGCCCGCCTTCGGCCCGGCTTGCGGGAGGCTCCGAAGGACCGCCGGAACGTTCAGCCGCAAGCGGCGTTGCCCGTGCGCTCCCACGCAAAGCCAAGGACCGGCGCCCCGTAGCCCCCGGGCCTGGCGGGCAGGATTTGTGGTCTCCGAATCCGTCCCCGGAGGGACGTGCGGCTCACCCCGTCCGTTTTTGCCGGAGGGGGGAGGCGGGCGAGGCCTCCGGCCCGCGAAGAACTCCCGGAGCCGCCGACAGCCGGAGGGCGAACGCGCGTAAACTGATACCCGGACGGGGCTTCGAAGATCCGGTTTCCTCCGGGGCTTCTTTCCCCGTTTCCCGGCCAGCGCGCGGGGCCCGCGCGCGCCCCGGGACGAAAGGGATAAGGAAAACATGCTGAAGCTCCCCGCCATAGTCTGCGCGACCGATCTTTCCGAAGGGTCCAACAAGGCCCTGCACCTCGCCTCATTCATCGCCGGGAAGGCGGGCGCGAAGCTCGTGATAGCGCACGTGATAGACCTTCCGGCCGTAACGCCCTACGGCGAGACCATGGTCGACCCTCAGGAGCTCCAGGCCAGGGTCTCCCAGTCCGCCAAGGCGCAGATAGGCGACATCCTCTCCGACGTCCCCGCCGACGGATGGGAGCTCAAGGTCTCCATAGGCTACCCGGCCAAGGAGATCTGCGAGATCATCCGCCAGACCGACGCGAGGCTCCTCGTCGCCGCCACCCATATCCGGAGCGGCATCGAGAGGCTCCTTCTCGGATCCGTCACCCGCAAGCTCATGTTCACCCTCCCCGTGCCTTTCCTGGTGGTCTCGGGCTCGCTTCCCCTGGAGCGTTCCAGCCTGCACGGGACCGAAAACATCCTGGTTTCCACCGACTTCTCCGAGGAATCCAGGGAGGCGGTGCGCTGGGGGCTGAACTTCGCGAGGGTCTTCGGGGCGAAGGCGGTTCTGGCCACCGTCATAGAGTCCACCCAGCTGGACCAGATCCTCCACATGGATCCCCAGAAGGAAAAGGCGGCCGCCCAGAAGTACACCGACGAGCTCCGCCACATGCTGGAGGGCATGGTGCCCGAGGATCTGGCGGACCGCGTGGAGATAAAGGTCCTGGCCGGCCGGCCCCACGAGGAGCTGAACAAGTTCGCTATCCTTAACCACATGGATCTCATCTGCGTGGGCGTCCGCGGACGCGGGCTTATAGAGAACCTCATGGTCGGCTCGACCACCGACCGCCTGGTCCGCCTGGGGCAGTTCCCCGTGCTGGCCGTCCGCGCCGGGCTGGAGAAGGACTGGGTGGAGGACGGGGAGGGGGCCGGCGGCGCTTTTTTTCTTTGGCGCCCGCAGGCGCTTTTCCCTTTGCCGCCCGCCGGCCCGTTGCGCTTCAGCGCGCGTTTAGCCGGAACCGAACGGCGCGGGGCCGCTTCCGGCGGGAGTTGCGGGGCGCCCCCTGCAACTGGCCGCTCGCCCGCGGGCCCGTCAGCTCAAGGCAGGGCCGATTAACCTGCGGCCGCTTGCCCGTGGGCCGGTCAGCTCAAGGCCGGGTCCCTTAACCCCGGCCGTTTTGCCCGGGGCCGGTCAGCTTAAGGCCGGGCACCATAACCCCGGCCGATTTGCCGGGGGCCGGCTTGCCGGCAGGCTACTTGCCGGCGGCCGCGTCCGCCTCTCGGCGGAGGCCCTGGATCTTGGACGCCGCCGCGTCCAAGGCGTCCTTCTCGGCGGGATCCAAGGGGAGCTCCACTACGCTGTCCCAGGAGAGCCCGTCCGCCCCGGGCCTGAGGCGCATGCCCATCGCCACGCCGGAGAGGCCGAACTCCCCGTCGAGGACGACGGAGCCCATGAGCGGCCCGCCCGCGGGGTCGCCCCTCAAGCCCTGGAGGGTCCGGAGCATGCCGACGGCCGAGGACCAGGTGGTGGTGCGCTTGGCGTCGAGTTCCTGCCAGGTGACGTACCATTCCTTCACGAGCCTGTCGGCCTCCGCCCGCTGGCCGCCGGTCAGCCTGCAGGGCACCCCGTCCACCGAGACCGAGGACCACACGGGCACCTGCGCCTCGCCGTGCTCGCCTATGACGTAACCCATGGTCCTGTTCGGGTCGACGCCCAAGGCCTCGCCCAAAAACCAGCGGAAGCGGTGGGTGTCGTTGCGGCAGAAGCCCATGACCTTGTGGCGGGGCCAGCCCAGCTCCTCCGCGTAGATCATGACGTAGACGTCCAGGGGGGCGGTAGCGACCAGGAGGAAGCTGTCCGGGGAGTGCTCGTTCAGCTTTTTGGCCGTCTGGCGTATGAGCTCCAGGTTGGCCAGGAGGTACTCGTTGCGGCTCTCCACCTGCGCCCCGGAGCGCGCGGCGCACATGATGGTCACCTGGCTCCCCGAGGCGTCCTCCCAGTCCCCCTCCTTCACCCTGGTCCTCGTCTCCCCCACGAAGCACTCGCGGAGGTCTATCGCGTGGGTGGCGAGGACGTTTTCCTTGGTGTCCAGGAGGACTATCTCGTCGAAGAGCCCCGAGAGCCCCACCTGGAACGCGGTGGCGGAGCCTATGCCGCCGGCCGCCCCGACGACGGTGAGCTTGGACGGCTTGGTCCGCGAAACTGAATTTAGCATGGGCCTTTCCTCGTTTGCGCTTGGCTTGCCGGGGCTGGCTGGTCCGGCGCTGTTTTTCTGTTGCCGGGGGAGCGTGGCGCTCCGGCCGGCGCTGCGAGGGGACCTCCGCGCGCGCAGCTGCCCGCGCCCGGGGGAAAGCCGGGCGCGGCAGTGCGGGCTACGGCGGTTTCGCGCCCGCGCTCGGGCGGCCCCTAAGGGCGCCCGGCACGGGCGTCCGGGAAAGGGGGGGCTTTACGGCCCGCCAGACTGTGTTAAAATCTGCCTGGCCTCAAGGCCCGAAACGGGCCCGGCTGGCCGCCTTTCCGGCCCGGGACTGGTTCCCATTTTGGCCCCGGCCGGCCGGGAAATCCAGAAGTTTCCCTCGGCAGTATGCCCTGCAAGACTTTCCGCCCTGCACCCTGCGGCGGCTGACGCGGGTACCGGAGGCGGAAAAAAAAACGGGAGGAAAGGGAGGAAAGGGAAGAAAGGGCGAAACGACGCAGGGAGCCGAAGAAATGCGGAGGCTGGAGCTGGGACCCCTGAACGGCGGCAATTGGATCGGCTGCAATTGGATCAGCGGCAATCCGGAGGGGGAGCGGGTTTTTGGAAAAACGTGAATTGGATCCGTTGCAAAGCGGTAACTGGAGCGGTCTTTTCAGAAAGCTGAAATATGATCTTTCGTAAAGCTGGAGTTTTGCCTTGATATTGAGAAAATCGTTAAAAGGACACGCGGCAAAGAGCGAACTGGTGCGGGATCCTAAGGAAATATGGAAAGTGTTCGGCGGCAAAGCTTGAACTGAAGCGGGTTTAATGGAAAAGCTGGAAAGGGATCTGCGGATAAGCGCTAACTTGAGCGTTGTCCTCGTAAAAGCGGCAAAGGGATCTGCGGCAAAGCTCGAGCTGGAAAGCGGTCTTCTGAAATGCGGTTAGAGGCTCCTCCCCGAAGCGGGAGTTGCCTTACGGGAAAAGCGAGAGCGCGAGTCGGAGAGAATAGGGGGCCGGGGGGAAAAGGAAAAGGGGGAGGAAAGGCCTCGGCGGCCCGCGGCCTGCCGGATCCCGGACGCCGTCGCCGCAGCCCCTTCGCGCGCCCCCACGCCTTAATAAGCGCGGCGCGGCCATGGGCCTTGCCCCGCCCCGCTGCCGCGCCAAACGAACCCGGCGCCCCGACGGCCTTTCCGCCGCGCGGGGGCGCCCGAACAGCGGCGCCCGGGGGACACGCGCCCCCGGCCCGCCGGCGCCCCGAGGGAGGTGCGTTTCATGAGCCACCAGGATGTAATCAACAAGCCCGGGACCTACGCGCTGTTTCTTGTCTACGGCCTGAACCGCCCGGACGACATCGACAGCGTCAAGGCCGCCCTGGACGGCGTGCCGGCCACGGTAAAGAGCCTCCGGGGCCGTTTCCCGAAGGAACAGGTCTCCTGCGTGATAGGCTTCGGGTCGGAGGCCTGGGACCACCTGTTCCCGAAGCGGAAGAAGCCCGCCGAGCTCGCCCCCTTCGCGGAGATCAAGGGCGGGAGGCACGTCGCCCCCTCCACCCCCGGGGACATCCTCCTGCACGTCCGGGCCACGCGCATGGATCTCTGCTACGAGGTGGCAGCGGCCGCCGCGGACTTCCTGGGCGACTCGGTTTTCTCCCTGGACGAGACCCACGGGTTCAGGTACCTGGACAGCCGGGCCATCATTGGCTTCGTGGACGGCACCGAGAACCCGGAGAACGAGGAGGAGGCTGAGGCGGCGGCCGTGATAGGCGATCTCGAGCCCGACTTCAGGGGCGGGAGCTACGTCTTCGTGCAGAAGTACGTCCACGACATGAAGGCCTGGAACGGGCTGTCCACCGAGGACCAGGAGAAGGCCGTGGGCAGGCGGAAGTACGACGACAGGGAACTCGCGGAGGGGGCGAAGCCCGAGAACGCCCACAACGCCGTCACCAACATCAAGGGCGACGACGGCTCAGAGATAAAGATAGTCCGGGCCAACATGGCCTTCGCGAACCCCTCCCAGAACGAGCACGGCACCTACTTCATCGGCTACGCCTCGACCTTCGCGGCGACGAGGAAGATGCTCGAGAACATGTTCGTGGGCGACCCCCCGGGCAACACCGACCGCCTCCTGGACTTCTCCGAGGCCCGCACCGGAACGCTCTTCTTCGTGCCGTCGAAGGAGCTGTTGGAGGAGCTCGCGGAGTAGCCCGCCGGGCCAGGGGCGCGAAAGGGCCTCCCCGCCGGGGGCGGGGTTCCCGTGGGACCCGCGCCGGCCTGCCTTCCCGAAACCGATGCCCCCCGCCGGGAAGCCCAGAGGCTTCACCCGGCGGGGGGCCGTCGCGTTTTGGGGGGGTATCCTATCGCGGGGAGGCGGTCCGGGACCCGAACGGGGGTTGCCGGGTTGCCGGGAGGCCGGGCGGGGGAAGGGGGGGGAGCGGACCGCCTCGTCGCGGACGGATGCTTTGGGGGGGGCTTTCCGCCCGGTTCGGCCTTCCCGGCCTTCCCGGCCGTTTTGGCTTCCGGGTTTTCCGGGCTGGGGCGGGTTTCGGGGGGAGGGGGCGGCGGGGAGCCCGGAGGAAGCCGAGGGAGCGCCGTCAGAACTTGTCCAGTTCCCCCAGCTTGCGCCCGATAAGCTCCTGCGTCAGGCTCTCCGGGTCCGCGGAGGGCAGGAACTCCGGGCCGTTGTCGCTGTCCGGCGAGGAGACCCGGGTGAGGAGCCCGCACTTCATGAGGCTGTTTACGGCCCGTCCCACGTAGGGCACGGGGGACTTGAGCTTGCTGGCCATCTCGTTCAGGCCGAGGGGCTTGGAGCCCGGGCCCTCCTTGAAACGTTCCAGCGTGAGCTCCATGGCCTTCAAGGCCAGCTCCTTCATGCGCTCGAAGGAGAGGGGGTCGAGGATCTTGAAGAACGGGAGCCCGGTGAGGAAGAGGTCAGTCAGCCTCCTGGTCGTTTCCCCGCCCAGGATGACTATGAGCCAGCTGATATACAGCCAGATGAGGAACAGCGGCACGGCCGCGAAGGTCCCGTAGATGGCGTTGTAGCTGGTGACGGCGATTATGATCTTCAGGTAGAAGGTCTGGAAGAGCTGGAAGATGAGCCCCGCAATGAAGCCCCCCAGGAGCCTCTCCTTCCACCTTACGATGCCGCGGCTGAAGTAGGAGTAGAGCCAGGTTAGCACCACCCACCAGATCAGCACGGGCAATACCTTCATGGCGGCGGAGGCGAGCGGCTGGAGCCTCACGAGGGTCTGGAAGCGGGCGGGCAGGGCGCCTTCAAGGAAGGTCACGAAGATGGTCGAGCTCCCGGCCGCCACGAGGAAGATGGGGATGACGAGCATTATCGTGAGGTAGTCCGTCGCCCGGCGGATGGCCTGGCGGTCCGACAGGTAGCCGAAGATCCGCGAGAAGTTGACTTCCAGCTGCCAGAGGATGCCGTAGACGGACCAGAAGATGAAGCCCAGGGCGGTGAAGACCAGGATGCTCCCGGAAAAGTTCCGGATGAGGTTCTCGGCGAACGACGTGAGCATCGTCAGCACCTGCTCCTGGCCGGCGAAGCTGTCCCGGAGGGCGTTGTTGAGCGCCTCCTCCAGGCCGAGGGATCTCGCTACGGCGAAGCAGATGGCGAGCACCGGCACGGCGGCCAGGGCGGTGTAGAACGAGAGCGCCGCCGCGAGCAGGGGCCAGTTGAAAAGCCCGCTCCTGTCGAGGCGGTCGTAGACGTCCATGATTGCGGGGAAAGGATTCTTCACTGGAACGGGGCCTCCGGCGGCTTCGGCCTGCAGCGTCCCGGGCCCGTCCGGCCCGGCGCCCGAAAGGCCGGGGCGGAAGCGCCCGGGCCGGCGTAAACGTCAAACGGGCCCGCGGCCCCTTCGTCCCGTCCCGGCTTTTCCCCGGGCCGCCGGCTCCGGGGCGGCGCGGCCAAATATCCCGCCCGGGACTTTCGGCCCTGGACTTTCGGCCCGGGTCTTTCGTGGCTGGGTTCCCGGCGCCCGGCCTTCAGGTGAGCGCCTTGGCGCCGTCGGTCTTGATTTCCAGCTCGTTTAGCTTCTTGTGTATCGTGGAGCGGTCCAGGTTTATGGCTTCGGCGGTCTTGGTGACGTTCCCGTCGTGGGCGTCAAGCTGGAACTTGAAGTAGCGCTTCTCGAACTCCGCCTTGGCCTCGCGGTACGGGAGCGCGAGCCAGTCCTCGGCGGGGCCCCCGTCCTTCGGCCTGGACGTCATGCGCCTTATGAGCTCGCCCTCGGCCTCGGGGTCCGAGCTGATGACCGGGCCGGGAGTGGTTATGGCCAGCCGCTCGATTGTGTTTTTCAGCTCGCGGATGTTTCCCGGCCATTCGCGGTTCCGGAGTTCCTCCACGAGGGAGGGGGCAAGGGACTTGGGCTCCAGGCGGTTGGCCTCGACGCAGGCGCCTAAAAACAGCTGGGACAGCCCGGGGATGTCCTCGCGGCGCTCGCGCAGGGGGGGCACCAGGAGGGGCACGACGTTCAAGCGGTAATAGAGGTCCTTGCGGAAGGCCCCGCGCTCTATCTCGACTAACAGGTCCTTGTTGCTCGCGGCTATGATCCTCACGTCCACGCTTATGGTCTTGGCCCCGCCGACCCTCTCGAACTTCTGCTCCTGGAGGATCCGGAGGATCTTGGCCTGGGTCTTCAGGGACATGTCGCCTATCTCGTCCAGGAAGAGCGTGGAGTGGTTGGCCAGGTCGAAGCGGCCCTGGCGCCTCCGGTCAGCGCCCGTGAAGGCCCCCTTCTCGTGGCCGAAGAGCTCGCTTTCCACGAGCTCCTCGGGGATGGCGGCGCAGTTGAGCTCCGTCATGGGCCTGGAAGCCCTGTCGGAAAGCGAATGGATGGTCTGCGCCACCAGCTCCTTGCCCACGCCGTTCTCGCCGGTGATGAGGACCGAGGCCGGGGTGGGGGCCACCATCTCTATGGTGTTCAAAAGCGCCCTCATGGACGCCGAGGCCCCCACGAAAAGCTTCTCCTCGCGGAAGCTCCGGCGGCGGAGCACCCGGTTCTCCTCGGAGAGCCGCCTGAAGTCCAAGGCCCGCTGGACGGTCAGGAGGAGCTTGTCCGCCGAGAGGGGCTTCTCAATGAAGTCGAAGGCGCCGTTTTTGACCGCCTTGACCGCCGTCTCCACGTTGCCGTGGCCTGAAATCACCACCACCGGCACCTGGGGCCGCTCTTCCTGGATGTGGGACAGGACGGAGAAGCCCTCCTCGGACCCGCCCATCCACAGATCCAGCACCACCAGCGCGGGCACCGACTCGTCCAGGCGGTCCAGGGCCTCGTTCGCGGAGGAGGCCTGGGCCACCAGGAAGCCCTCGTCCGCGAGGAGCCCGCCCAGGGTGAGCCTGATGTCCCTCTCGTCGTCCACTACCAGTATCGTGTCGGCCATAAACGGTCCTTAACTCCGGAAAAAACAGCAAACCGGGGGGCCGTCGGGCCCCAGGCGGGGCGCCCTTTCAGCCGCCGCAGGGGGCGGGCGGCAGATCGAGCGTCATAGAGAGCGCGTCCGCGCGTCCGCTTTCGTAGTAGCCCTTCCTCCGCCCGACGACCCGGAACCCCTCCGAGCGGTAGAGGGCCAGGGCGGCGGGGTTGTTCTCGCTGGCCTCCAGAAGCACCTTCCCCGAGCCCCTGGCGACGGAAAAGCCCAGCACGGCCCGGAGGACAGCCTTTCCCAGCCCTTCCCTCCGGCGCTCCGGGGCCACCGCGAGGTGCATGAGGTGCGTCTCCCCGTACAGGATCCAGAACGCGGCGAAGGCCCCCAGCGGCTTCGGGGGGAACGGGGCGCGGGGGCGGGCCGGGGTCCCCCGGGGCGCTCCGGGCGCGGAAGCCGGGAGCCTTCGGAGAGCCGGCCCGGAAAGCTCCGGAACGGGAGGGGGGGCGAAGCCCGCCGGAAGCGTCCTTGCCGGGGGGAAGAGCCCCAGCACGAAGGAGAAGGGCCTCTCCATTTCGGCCAGGAAGTCGTCCACGGTCCATCGCGCGTCCTGGAACGAAGCTTTCTCTATGGAGAGGATTCCGGGGAGGTCTTCCGGCGTCAAGAGCCTTAGGCGGTCATCGGCCATAATAGCAAAGCTTGTAAGGAAAATGATAGCCAGCGTGCGTCCGGGCGTTTTCCCTGAAGCCTTCCGGAACCTGGAGGGGCGCCGCGGCCGCGCCGGGAGCGCCCGCCCGAGGCGGGGCGGCCCCGGAAGGGGCCGTCGGGCCGGGCGCCTTCACGGGAGGGCGACCCCGCCCAGCGCCCGCGAAACGGCCAGGGCCAGGAGGGTGCACAGCGCCCCGAGCACGTAGGGGGCCAGATAGGGCCTGGACAGGGACGAAGCTATCCCCAGGAGGCCCGCCGCCGGGGCGTAGGGCGCGAAGGCGGCCACGGGCCCCCAGAACGCGTCGGGGAGCCCGGCCGCCAGCGCCGTGGCGGCGAGCCTCGCGAGGGGGATCATGACTGCCAGGGCCGCCACGGACGCGAGGAAGGTCTCCGGGACGCCGGCCAAGGCCGCCCTGCGGAAGGCCTTGGGGGCTAAGGACCGGGCGTTCTCCAGGCCCATCCAGTCGGGGCCGTCCCCCAGCTCGCACCCCTGGCCGTCATGCCCGGCCTCCATGCGGGCCATGAGCCTCCTCAGCCTTTCCGAGCGGGCCCCCGCGAGCCTCCGGAGGGCCACGTCCACGCGGATGAGCCCGTGCGCCAGGCACGGCACCATCGCGAAGCCCAGCACGGCGCGGGCCTGCCAGTCGGCCGGGCCCGGCGCGCCGGCCCCGAAGAGGGCGATTATCACCGCCGAGAGCGCGAGGGGGGTGTTAGGCGTGTAGTAGCCCCCCGAGGTAAGCTTCCAAAGCCAGAGGAGCTCGGTCCACAGCCCGAGCGACAGCCCGGCAAGGGGCTCGGAGACGCAGAGGCCCACCAGCGCGCCGGTAACGAGGGGCCTTCCCAGCATAGTCTGCATGAAGGCCCTCCTGTCGAGGCTCAGGAAGGCCGCGGCCAGAAGCGGCATGGCGAGCGCCGCGAGCATCTACGCGCCCCGGCGGCCGGCGGGGATCGAGCCGCCCGCCGGGGCGCACGGGCGGTAGCACGTGTCCGGCTCGTCGAGGGGCCCGAAATAGATACGCCTCACCCTCGACGCTATTTCGTCCAGCTCGCGGATTTCCGCGGCGCCGGCGAGGAACCCCTGGTAGAGTTCGATCTTGTCCTCCGACGAGGAGCAGAAGTTCCCCAGGTTCAGGCTGTCGAAGGACGCGCCGCCGTCGAGCGCCGCCAGCACCGCAGCCATGTCCCCGAACAAGGCCAGGTACCTCTTGCCGCGGGCGTCCTTGCCGTCGAGCAGCACTCTCATCCCGGAGGGGTCCACGTAGAGGGCCCCGTTCTTGATGGGGGGATCGGCCATCGTGAGGGCCCGGTCGTATATGCGCTTGACCGTCTCGTTCCCGCACAGGGCCTTGTCGGCGACGATGACCCCGTTCACCCTCCTTCTGGCGAGGGCCCCCGAGGCCAGGATCTGGCCGTGTATGAAGCGCTGGTCAACGCGCGCGAGGACGACCGGCATCTCACAACACTCCGGGCTTTCGCCGGGATCCGGCCCGGCCCCGGGGCCTGCCCTCGGCAAGGGGGGCGGGCCTCTCGGGGCCCTCCGCGCGGGACTGGAACCTCGCCGGGCTTTCCGCGCGGGACTGGGCCCCCGCGGGGCCCTCCCCGGAAGGCTGGATCCTCCGGGAGGCGGCGGGGACGGTCCGCGCGGCGGACGCGGAGCCGGTAAAGGGGAGGGCCCTAAGGGTCCGGGCGGGGCCCCGCCCGGTCCGCGCTCCCTCGGGGCGTTGGGGGGGAGCCGCGGGAAGCGCGGGGCGTACGGGGGCGGCGCGGCGGCAGAGGGGGAGGCGGGCGGCGGCTCGGCGGAATCCCGCCCCGCTCCCCTGCGCGGGGGGGGCCGGGGGTTTGCGCGCGTGCGGGCAGCTGGCCGTCAGCGGCCGGGCGGCACGGGCATCGGGCCGGGCTTCGTTACGCTCCCCGGAAAGAGCGTCGAGACGCGCGCCGGGACATGCATCGGGACCTGCTCCTGGGCGTGCTTCATGGGATGTTTCAGGGCATGGCTCGGAAAGCGCGCCGTGGCGATCCCCGGAACAAGCGTCGCGGCGCGCCTCGGTAAGCGCGTCGTGGCGCGCATCGGGACGCGGCTCGGGACGCGCATCGGGACATGCCCCGGGACGCGCCTTGGAACGTGCATCGTGACGCGCCTCGGGGCGGGCATCGCGATATGCCGCGGAACGCGCGTCGAGGCGCGCCCCTTCCGGCCGCTGGGGGGGGCTGACCCCGCCGCCGGGCCGCGCGGGCGCGGCGCGGCCTTCGGGCGGGCGGGCGGGCGCCTCCCGCGGCCCGGCGGTCCGCGACGGCTTGGGAGGCCTTGCGGCGCCCCGCAGGGCTTCGCCGGGAAGGGACGGCGTCCTAGCGGGCGCCCGGCTTCCGGGGGGCGGGCGCTTCGCGGGCCCGCGCCAGCCAGCCGGGCGGGGGGAGGCGGGCGAGGGGACAAATGCCGGGAGGCGTATGTCAGGATCCGGCGGCATTCTTTTTGACGGAGGCCTTGCGGCCGGCCTCCTCCAGGTTCAGGTTGCGGACGCGGATGTCCGTGGAGCAGATCCTGATGCCTTCGGAGGCGTACTTCGCGCAGTCGTAGGCCAGCTCGGAGAGCGTGGGCTCGGGAACGCGCACGCGGCGCTGGAAGGCGCGCAGGAGCATGGCGAGGTTGATGCCGGAGAGGACCTCCACCTTGTCCTGCTGGAGGTAGGGGAGGGAAACGTTGCAGGCCGTGCCGCCGAACAGGTCGGTCAGTATAAGCACGGGGCCGCCGCCCTCGCCGGCCTCCTTCAGGGCCTGCTGGACCAAGGCCTTGTGCGTGTCGGGCGACTCCCCCTCCTTGATGCCCACGGGCCAGCACCTCTCCTTGCGCCGGAAGAGGAACTCGGCCACGTCCAGGAACCTGAAAGCCAGATCCTCGTGGCAGACGACAACGACTTCGATCATCTGGGCACCTCGCGCGCCCGGAAAGGTTCCGGGCGTGTACGGGGGGGCGGGGGAAAGGCCTGCGGCGGCGGCGTCCGGGATCGCGCTTTACGGGACAGGGATCCCGCGCTAGGAGATATCCCTGTGCCTCAAGACCAGCGGCCCGCTGAAGTACTGGCCCAGCTTCTCCCAGATATGCGCGGCCAAAGCCACGCTCCTGTGCTGGCCTCCGGTGCATCCCACGGCAATGGTCAGGTAGGACTTGCCCTCCTTCTGGTAGAGGGGCAGGAGGAACTGGAGGAGGTCCAGGAGCTTTTCCAGAAACTCCCGGGTCTCGGGGGAGGAAAGGACGTAGTCCCGCACGTCCTCGTCGCGGCCGTCCAGGCTCCGGAGCTTGTCGATATAGAAGGGGTTCGGCAGGAACCGCACGTCGAACATCAGATCCGCTTCGGGCGGGAGGCCGTTCTTGAAGCCGAAGCTCAAGACTTCCACGGAGAGGTGGCGGTGGCCTTCGGGGCTCACGAAGCGGCGGACCACCATGTCCCGGAGCTTGGGGGCCTTGATGGTCGTGGTGTCCAGGACCATGGCCGCTATGGCCTTTAATGGCGCGAGCTCCCTGCGCTCCAGCTCGATGGCCGCGGCGAGGTTGCCGGCGACGGAGGTAAGCGGGTGCGTGCGGCGGGTCTCGGAAAAGCGCTTGACCAGGGCTTCGTCGTCGGCTTCCAGGAACAGGAGCCTCAGGTCGTAGCCCATCTCGCGGGACTCTTCGAAAGCCTTCTCGTGCTCGCGCACCAGATCCGGGTCGCGTCCGTCCATGCCCACGGCGAGCCGGATGAAGT
>JAIRZX010000597.1 GCA_031267005.1 Deltaproteobacteria bacterium | reverse complement strand
GGGGGGGGGGGGGGGGGGGCTTAGGGGCGGTATGGGGGGGGCCGGGGGTATCGGGGGTTGGGTTCTGGGTTTGCGGGGGCGGGGGGGGGACGGGCTTAGTAGCCGCCCGGGGCCGGGGGGCCTGCGGAAGTGCCAGATCCGGCGGGTCTCGTTCCGGCGGTTCTGGCTCCGGCGGCGGGTGGCGGGCCGGGCCCGCCGTCGAGGAAAGCGGCGTCCCGCGGACGCGGAAACGGGGAAAAAAGGAAAAAGAATACACTTAAAGCCAAGGGAGCCCCCGAAAAGGGGATCCGGCCTGGCTTTAGGACAGGGACGCAGGAAAACTCGCCGGGAAACGGCTTTCCGGGGACGGCGTCGGCCCGCGGACGGCGCGGGGGGGGCGCTTTAAGGCGGCCCGCCGGGAACGCCTCCGGGGAGGGCGTCTTGGGGCGGCCCGCCGAAGACGGGCGGAAGGCGCGGCTGGGACGGAAGGCGCGACCGCTCCCCGGGAAAGGATACCGCAATGTCGCCCCTCTATAAAGGGGCCCGGAGTTTCATGCGGGAAAGCCGCGAAGGGCGCCGGGGGGGGGCGGGAAACAAGGGGCGCCGGGACGGGGTCAGCCGGCCGGCTTTTCCTCGGCCAGGGTCTCGTTCAAAGCCTGGCAGAGGAGATCGATTTCGGCGTGGGTGACGGTTAACGGCGGCACGAAGCGCAGCACGGTGCCCGCGGTGGCGTTCACGATGAATCCCCTGGCCAGGAGTTTCGAGACCACCGGCCCGGCGGGGACTTTGAGTTTCAGCCCCAGCATGAGCCCTATGCCCCTGGCCTCCTGGACCGTTCCGGGGAGCGCCTCGGCCAGGCCCTTGAGCTTTTCCAGGAAGTAGCGGCCGGTATCCGCGACGGACTTCAAGAAGCCTTCGTCCAAGATCCTGGTAGCGAGGTCGAGCGCCACGGCCATGGCCAGGGGCGCCCCGCCCAGGGTCGTGGAGTGGCTTCCCGGGCCCAGGGCGAGCCCGGCCTCCTCGGTGCACAGGGTGGCCGCGACCGGGAAGCCGGAGCCCAAGGCCTTTCCGAGGGTCATGATGTCGGGGGCGACGTCGAAATGCCTGAAGGCGAAGTCCGTCCCCGTGCGGCCCAGGCCGGTCTGGACCTCGTCCAGCACGAAAAGGGCCCCCCTCTTGCGGGCTATCTCCGCGGCCTTTTTCAGGTAGCCCGGGGGCGCGGGCTCCACGCCGCCTTCCCCCTGGATCGGCTCCAGGAAGACGCAGCACACGCTCTCGTCCACGGCCCGGTCGAGCTCGTCCAGGTCCCCGAAGGGCACGAAGGCTATGCCGGGCAGGAGCGGGTGGAAGCCGTCGTGCAGGGAGTGCTGGCCGGTGATGGATATCGCGCCCATCGTGCGGCCGTGGAAGGAGTTCATGGCGCTTACGATCCGGAAGCGCTTGCCCCCCGAGCGCTCGGAGCCGTATTTCCTGGCCATCTTCAGGGCGCACTCGTTGGCTTCGGCCCCGGAGTTGGAGAAGAAGGCCCTGTCCAGGCCGGAAGCGCGGGTGAGGAGTTCCGCGAGGCGCGCGAGCGGCTCGTTGTAGAAGAGGTTGGAGACGTGCACGAGCGTGCGGGCCTGGCGCTCCAGGGTCTCGGCCATGAAGTCCGGCGAGTGACCGAAGGCGCAGGTCGCGATTCCGGCGATGAAGTCCAGGTACTCCCTTCCTTCGGCGTCCCAGACCTTAAGGCCTTTGCCCTTCACCAGGGCCAGCGGGAGCCGGCCCACGTTTTTCAAGAGATGGCTGTCGCACAGGGAGATTATCTCCGCGGTCGACAGCGGGCCGGTTCCAGGGGTGCCCGCCGCGCTCATCCTGTCCTCCAGTGGCCCGTCCGGCCGGAAAAGGGATTGAGGGGTCCCGCGTTTCTCCTTCAAGCTTCGCGGCTTGGGGTAAAAACATGCCCCCTCGGGTGAGACTGAGGCCCGGGGCGGCGCCGACTCGCGGCGCCGCCCTCGGGAGGGAAAGGTTGAGATTTTATCAGAAGCGCGGGCGGGCTGTCGAGAGGGAAAGCGGCCCGGCTGGCGGGATTCAAGGCGCCGCGCGGATCCCCGCGAAGACCCGGCAAGCGCCGGCGGTTGGCGCGGATTAGGGGCGGGTCCAGTCGGGCTCCGGCGAGGCCAGGCGGCGAGCGGCGGGCAGGGGCGAGCGGCGGCGGGCCCCGGCAAGATCCGGCGGAACCCTGAGGGCCGCTGCGGGCGCCGTCTGGTCCCTGAGGGAGGCGCCAGGCCTCGCGGAAGCCGGAGGAGGGGCCTCGCGGCGGCCCCTGGCAAGCGCTCCGGCCGTAGCGCGGAGGGCTATAAGGTCTAAGGGCTATAAGGTCTAAGGTCTAAGGTCTAAGGTCTAAGGTCTGAGGGCTTAGGGCTAAGGGCTAAGCTCTGAGGGCTTAGGTCAAAGGGCTTAGGTCAAAGGGCTTAGGGCTTAGGGCGAAGGGCTTAGGGGCTAAGGGCTTAGGGGCTAAGGGCTTAGGGCGAGGGGATAAGGGCGGAGGAAAAGGAAAGCCGCCCGAGTCCGGGGAGGCGTAAGCCCCGGCGGGAGGGTGCCCGGGCGGGGGCGTCAGGGCTTTCCCGGCGCCTTGGGCCCTTGCCCAAGGCCTGACAGCTTCACCTCGGTCCCGCAGCCCCTGTGGGTGAAGATTTCCAGCAGGAGGGAGTGGGGCACCCTGCCGTCTATTATGGAGGCCGCCGAGCAGCCGCTCTCGAGCGCCTCCAGGCAGCAGTCCAGCTTGGGGATCATTCCCCCGGTAACCATGCCCTCGGCCTTGAGCCGGGCTATGCCTTCGCGGTCGAGTTCCAGGAGGAGCTTGCCGTCGCGGTCCAGGACGCCTTCGACGTCGGTAAGCAGAATGAGCCTCCTGGCCGCGAGCGCCCCGGCCACGGCCGCGGCCGCGGTGTCGGCGTTGATGTTCCAGGAGCCGCCCTCCCTGTCGGCGCCCACAGGGGCTATGACCGGGATGAATCCGCCTTCGCCCAGGTGGGAAAGGAGCTTGCGGTTGACCGCCACGGGCTCGCCCACAAGGCCCACGTCCAGTTCCTCGCCGCCCGGGCCTTTGGGGCCAGCGGCCTTTTTGGCCTCGATCAGGAGCGCGTCCTTGCCGGAAAGGCCCACGGCCAAGCCGCCGGCCCGGGTGATGCGGCCGGCTATGTCCTTGCCGATGCTCCCGGAAAGGACCATCTCGACGACTTCTAGGGTCTCTGGGTCGGTGTAGCGCAACCCTTCCACGAACCTGGATCCGATGGACAGCCTGTCGAGCATCCTGCTGATGCCCGGGCCGCCCCCGTGGACCACCACTGGCTTGAAGCCCAGGAGCCTCAGGAGGGTCACGTCCTTCGCGAAGCCGTCCTGGAGCGACTCGGAGAGCATCGCGTGCCCCCCGAACTTGATGACTATGGTCGCGCCCTGGTAGGCGAGTATGTAGGGGAGGGCCTCTATGAGGTGCTCGGCCCTCACGGCGTCGTGGGCAAGCTCGGACACGTGCTACCTTCGGGATTGGCGCGGGCGGCCTGGGAGCCTTCCGGCAAGTCCGCGGGAGGCCGGTGCGTCCGGGCGGGCGACGCGCGGGCCAGGATCGGGCAGGGCCGAAACGGCAGGACAGGGCAGGGCGGGAAACGCCCGGTCCGCAAAAGGCCTGACTGGGCATTGCCGAAAAAATTAGGTACTGAAAATGACGGACATAGACTGTCCGTAAAGGGGCGAAGGTGAAAAATGCTGACAGGAACTGGCCTGTAACGAAAGGAACGCGAAAAGCCTGACAGGGCAGGGATGTAAACGACAGGACGGCAAAAAACTGAAAAGCATTCGTCCGTAAACGGTCGGACCGGGAAAAAGCCGACAGGACCTGGCCGCAAACGGAAGGATCGCGGGAAGCCGGTCCGGACCTGGCCACAAAGGACCGGGCCGGACCGGACTTGAGGGTTCATGGCGGACTGCGCGGCGCCTGCGGCGGGGACGGGGGGGGGGAGGCCGCCGTCCCCTCTTCCCGAAGCCCATTTTACGGTTTTCGCCGGAACCCCGCAGTCCAAGCGCCGGCCCAGGCAGCCGAAGCGCCGGCCCAGGCAGCCGAAGCGCCGGTCCAGGCAGCCGAAGCGCCGACAGAGCCTTTGGGGACGGCGGAGCCGTTTAGAGTATGTAGCGGGTGAGGTCGGTGTTTCCGACGACGTTTTCGAGCTTCTCGCGGACGTAGTTGGCGGAGACGATTATTTTGGTGGGGGCGATCTCGGGGGCGTCGAAGGAGACCTCGTCCAAGAGCTTCTCCATGATCGTGGACAGGCGCCTGGCCCCGATGTTCTCCTGCTTCTCGTTAACCGCGCAGGCCATGGAGGCCAGCTCCTCCACCGCCTCGGGGGTGAACTCCAGCTGGATCTTCTCGGTGGCGAGCATGGTCTGGTACTGGAGTATCAGGGCGTTCTGGGGCTCGGTCAGGATCTTCACGAAGTCGTCCTTGGTGAGGGACGTGAGCTCCACCCGTATGGGGAAGCGCCCCTGGAGTTCCGGGATGAGGTCGCTGGGCTTCGACACGTGGAAGGCCCCGGCGGCGATGAAGAGGATGTGGTCGGTCTTGACCGGCCCGTTCTTGGTGGGGACCGTGGAGCCTTCGACCAGGGGCAGGAGGTCCCTCTGGACGCCCTCGCGGCTGATGTCCGGGCCGGTCTTGGACTCGCGGCCGGCCACCTTGTCTATCTCGTCTATGAAGACTATGCCGTGCTGCTCCACGCGGGCCTTGGCCTCGGCTATCACCTTGTCCATATCGACGAGCCTCCCGGCCTCCTCCTGGGTGAGGATCTCCCGGGCCTCGCTCACCTTCACCAGGCGCTTGTGGGACTTCTTGGGGAAGAGCTGGCTCATGGCGTCGTTGAGGTTCTTCTCCATCTCGTCGAGGCCGATGTTGGTGAAGATCCTGGTCATCTGGTGGGGGGCGGACTGCTCGATCTCCAGCGGGATGTCCCGCTCCTCCAGGCGCTTGTCCTTCAGGAGCCTTCTCAGCTTCGCCCTGGTCGTCGGCGGCTGCGCCTCGCCCCCGGCCGCACCGGCCTTGGACCTCTCGGCCCTGTTGAAGCCGGGCAGGAGCAGATCTAGTATCCTCTCCTCCGCCAGCTCCACGGCCTTGGCGGCCATCTTCTCCCGCTCCTCGGCCTGCACCATCGCCACGGCGAGGTCCATGAGCTCGCGGATCATGGACTCTACGTCCCGGCCCACGTAGCCCACCTCGGTGTACTTGGAGGCCTCCACCTTGATGAAGGGGGAGCGCGTGAGCTTCGCGAGCCTCCTCGCTATCTCGGTCTTACCGACGCCCGTGGGCCCTATCATTATGATGTTTTTGGGGGCTATCTCCTCCCGCATCTCGGGGGGGGCCATGAGCCTCCTCCAGCGGTTCCTGAGGGCTATGGCCACCGCCCTCTTGGCCTCTTTCTGGCCGACGATGAAGCGGTCGAGTTCGGTGACGATGTCGCGGGGCGTAAGGTTCAGCTCAAGGCTGGACCGATCCTTCTTTTCGATGAGGTTGGTGCTGGGCATGGGTTTCCGTGCGGCCTTCTGGCCGCTTGAGGCGTGGTGTCCCCTCCCCGGCGGGGCGGGGCGGGGGGGCCGGCAGGGCCCCGGAAAGGGGCTGGGAGGGCCCGTGGGGGCCATGTGAAAAGGGCTGGAAGGGCCGGGGAGGGCCTTGCAAAATAGCCGGAAAAGGGTTCCGGGGAGGGCCCTGCGAAAAGGGCTGGAAGGGCCCGGGAGGACCCCGGAAAGGCGCCAGGGAAGCCTGGCGGCCCGGGCCGGCCCGGGAGGACGGCGGGGCGGAAGCGACGGAAGAAGCGAGGGACGGGGCCGCGCGGCGGCGGCGGGGGA
>JAIRZX010000594.1 GCA_031267005.1 Deltaproteobacteria bacterium | reverse complement strand
CCCCGCCTTTCCTACCCGGCCATTTCCAAGTGTTTGCCGCCCTTTGCGGCCCCTTACACGCCCCTCCTTTCTCTTCCCGGCCCTTGAGGCCCCTCCCCTGACCTTTCCAAGCCTTTCCCGGCCCTTGAGGCCCCTTCCCAGGCCTTTCCAAGCCTTTCCGAACCGTTCCAGACCATTCCAGGCTGTCCCCGATCCTTCCAGGCTGTCCCCGGTCTTTGACGGACCCTCCCAAAGCCATTCCCGTCCAGGCCCTTTCCGGCCCGTCCGGGCCCCAAACCTACCCTTCCACGAGTCCCGCGCGGCGCAACGGGGCCGGGCGGCAACCCCTCAAGGCCTCCCGCCGCCGCCGACCCGCGCCCTGCGGCGGGGCGTCCGAACGCCCTTCAAGGACCGCCATAAATGACCATAATCGTGTCCGGATCGCTCGCCTTCGACCGCCTGGCGGAATACGGGGGCATGTTCACCGACCTGATACTGCCCGAGCAGCTGAACATCCTTAACGTCTGCTTCCTGGTGGACAAGGTCGAGCGCTTCCACGGGGGCACGGCCGGGAACATCGCCTACAACCTCGCGCTTCTGGGGGAGTCGCCCTTCGTCGTCAGTTCCGTGGGGGACGACCCCGACGGCAAGGACTACCTGGCCAAGCTCAAGGAATGGGGCCTGGACCCTTCCGGGATCAAGACGGACCCGGAAAGGGCGACGGCAGGGGCCTACATAGCCACGGACCGTGCTGAGCGCCAGCTCATCTTCTTCAACCCCGGGGCCATGCAGGGGGAAACCGCCCTCGGCTGGGAGGATCTTCCGAAAGGGCCCTCCGGCGAGGTGCTGGGCATAGTGTCCCCCGGGGGTTTTTCGGACATGAAGATCATGAGCTCCATGTACCGGGACAACAACGCCCCCTTCATTTTCGACCCGGGCCAGCAGGTCCCCGCCTTCACGGGGGAGGAGCTCTTGGGGATGCTGGACGGGGCCTCCCTGCTGGTGGTAAACGAGTACGAGCTGAAGCTCTTCCTGGAGAAGATGGCCCTTCCGGCGGACGGGCTCTTCCGCTACGCCCAGGCCGTTTTGGTCACCCTGGGCGAGAAGGGCAGCCGCCTCGACACCCCGCGCGGCAGCCAGCACGTGCTCCCGGTCCGGGCGGGAAGTGTCGTCAACCCGACAGGGGCCGGCGACGCCTACCGGGCGGGGCTTTTGAAGGGCCTCAAGTCGAAGCTCCCCGTGCTTTCCGCCTGCCGGCTGGGCTCCGCCGTGGCGTCCTTCTGCGTGGAGGCCCCGGGTACCCAGGAGCACCGCTTCACCCTGGACGAGGCCCTGGACAGGGTGAGGAGGACGTTCAAGGAGGATCTGAAGATCTGAACGGTCCTGGCGACCCGGGGATCCGAGGAGGAACTGAGGAGTTAAGGAGCTGAGGAGCTGAGGGTTAAAACCGCCGGGATCTGGGGATTTTCGGATCCGCGAGGCTCCGGCCCCCAGACGCCCCGGCTAACGGGCCCAAACGCCCCGAAGTCCCGGAGTTCCGTTGCCCTGCCCCCGCGAAACCGCCGCGTCGGCTCAGTCCTTTGCGACTGCGGCAGCTGGCACAGACTCCAAGGCCGCCCGGACACTCTCCGCGTCCTTTCCGGCTGCGGTTGCCCAAGCAGCGACCTGAGCTTTTACGGCCCGCCCAAAGCCCTGGACTTTCCCAAAGAATGCCGGTGCGCGCCCCTTGCACAGGCTTCCCTGTTTTTCGAGTTCCTAATCTCCGACGACGCCGACGACGACGATGACGCCACCGCCGCCTTGCCTCTCCGTCGAGCCGTGACATCTCGCCCGAAGCATCGGCAAAACTATTGCCCGTTCTTTCGGCGCCTTCCTTCCCCGCGCCGGAAGGCCTGCCTTCTTCGCTTCCAGCCGCCTTTTCCCGAGTTCGAGCCTTCAGCCGGCGTTTCCCCGTCCCTGCGCGGCCTCTCCGTCCAGGCGCCTCTTGCCACCCGCCGCGCTCCCCTGCAGGAAGCGGTCCCCTGCCCTGGTCCAGGACTTGTTTTAGCCTTTAACCCTAAGCCTTCTGACATCGTGCTTCAGCCTTCTGATTTTCGCCTTCCGCCTTTCTCCCTCAGCCTTCAGCCTTTAAGGCTTGGCCTTAAGCCCTTAGACCTACGCCTTCCGCCTTCCGCCTTCCGCCTTCCGCCTTTAAACCTTTAAGCTACAAGACTTGCCTTCAGCACAAAACTTTACGCCTTCAGGCGTTGGCCGCTAAATGCCTCCCGTAGGCCTTCCCAGGCATCCAAGACCCCGCCGTTCCCTCCAGGCCCGGCCCGCTCAAGGGCTGTAAACGGGCTCGCGGTCCCGGCGGCTTTCCGGCCCCTAAGGATAACGCATGAACTTCAAGTACAGATCCGGCCACTTGAACGGCCCGGCCAAGCCCGGGACCGCGCTCTTCTTCCTGGAGGAGGAATCCCTTCTGGAAAGCCGCCCGGAGCTTGCCTCGTTCCGGAGGAGCCTGGGTCCATTCCTCGCCGCCGGCGGCTTCAAGGGGGGCTACCTCGAAGGGGCGAGCCTGTTCTCCCAGGGCGACGACGTCTGGGTGACGCTGACGGGGCTGGGGAAGCAGGAGGAGCTTACCGAGGCCAGGGTCCTGGAGGCGGGGGCAGACGCGGCCAAGAGGCTTTCCGCTGCGGAGCTGAAGGAAGCGCTGGCAGTGATTCCGGCCTTGGGCAACTATCCCTTCGCGAAGACCCTGGAGCTTTTGGTGGCCGGGGCCAGGCTGGGGCTGGAAAGCCCCGCTTCATACCGCTCCGCGCCCGCGACCGCGAACCCCCTTAAGTCGCTGACCTTCTTCCACCTGGGCGCCAAAGACCCGGTCGAGAAGTCCCAGCAGGCCATAAACCGGGCGGATTTGACGGCCCAGTCCCAGCTGGAGGCGAGAAGGCTCGCCGACATGCCGCCCAACATGCTGACCCCGGAGGCCTTCGCGACGGAGGCCAGGCGCGTCGCCATGAGCGCAAAGATGAAAGTCACCGTCTGGGAGTCCGAGAAAATCGAGGTGGAGGGCGCCGGGGGGCTCGCGGCGGTGGGGTCGGGCAGCCGCAACCACCCGTGCCTGGTGATCCTGGAGTACCCCGGCAGGCCCTCGAACAAGGGGCTAACGGCCCTCGTCGGCAAGGGCATCACCTTCGATTCCGGCGGGCTGTGCCTGAAACCGGCGGAGAACATGCTCGCCATGAAGAGCGACATGTCCGGCGCGGCCGCCGTCCTGTCGGTGCTGGCCGCCGCGGCCGAGATGAAGCTCCCCCACGCCCTGGTGGGCGTGATGCCGCTCGCGGAGAACATGCCAGGCGGGGCCGCCTACCGCCCCGGCGACGTGATCAAGACGCTCTCCGGGCAGACGGTGGAAGTGGTAAACACCGACGCGGAGGGGAGGCTGGTCCTGGCCGACGCCCTAACCGTCGCCCAGAAGTTCCGCCCCACCCGCGTGATAGACATAGCCACCCTGACCGGGGCCTGCCAGGTGGCCCTGGGACCGAAAATCGCGGGGCTTTTCTCCCCGGACGACCAGCTGGCCGCGGACATTATCAACGCGGGCGGCGCCTCGGGCGAGGAGTTCTGGAGGATGCCGCTGTTCAACGAGTACGAGGACGAGCTCAAAAGCAGCGTGGCCGACTTCCGCCACGCGGGCGGGAGGGGCGGCGGCGCCATAAACGCCGCGCTTTTCCTCCAGAGGTTCGTGAAGCCCGGCATTCCGTGGGCGCATCTGGACATCGCAGGCACCGCCAGGAACGCCAAGAAGTCCGCCAGCTGCCCCGAAGGGGCCACGGGCTTCGGGGTGAGGACGCTCTTGAAGCTCCTGACTCCGGAATAAGCCCCCCAACCGGATCCGGCCTCCCGCCGGACGCCGGTTTACGGAGAGCGCCTTCCACCCCTCCGGCCGGCCCACGTGGGCCAAGGGCCGCAGGGATGTCCCTACGGCGCCTCAGGCTATGGGCCGCGGGGAAAGGCCCGGCGCCCCGCAGGGAAGGGCAAAGGCCGTCTTGGCGGGGGAAGGCCTTGCGGCAAACGTCGGCCGCCGTGTCGAAACGTCCCGGAGACCGCCCCCCCCCGACACCCTCTTTGCCCGCCTCCTCTCATTGCCCGCGTCCTCTCGCCGCCCGCGCCCCCGCGCCCCTCTCCCTGCCTTCACGGCGGCCGTACCCGATGCTTCCCTGAATCGGCAGACGGGCGAGCCGAGCCATGAAGGAGGATTAAGCCGAGTTCTCCGAAGGCCCTCTTAAGAAGCTGTTCCGTCGAGGCGTTAAGGGGGCGGTATCCCGTGCCGGGCCTTAAACCGCAATTTCTGGGACTGGAGTTGCCAGTATTGGCCCGAAACTTGCTTAGCCTGTCCCGAACCTTTCCGCAACCAAGCCAGAGTCCCGCCCCGGCCGAACAGGAAACCTTACGGGGCCGAGCCGGAAAGTCGCCCGCCCCCGCCCTCCGGCCTCCCCCGGCGCTTCGCCCGCCGCCCCCCTCTTCCCTTACGCGACCCTTTCCGCGCCTCAGCCGGCAACCGTCCGGCCCCGGCGCCCTAAACCGGCTTCCCCGAGCCTCCCTCACCCTTCCCCGTCGCCGCCGACGCCTCTCACAGCGCGGCCCAAAGCTCCCGGCTAGATTCCCTGACGCTTCCCTCCCGGACCCGCAGACGCCTGGACACGCATTGGCCGGCCATCCCCCGGCCCTTGACAGGCATCTCCTGCCTCACCCTCATTTCGACCGACCTCCCGGGGCGCCCCCCGGCGCGGGGGGGGGGCCCGGGCGGGCCCCCCGGGGCGGGGGGGCCGGGGGGCCCCC
>JAIRZX010000569.1 GCA_031267005.1 Deltaproteobacteria bacterium | reverse complement strand
CGCTTCACCCCCTCCCTTTCCCAGACGCTAACCTCGTACTCGTACCCGTATCCTTCGCTTCCTGCCCTTTCCCATGCCCTCCCGCGCCTAACGCCGCCTCAGCCTCATCTGCTTTTCCCCACCTCCTGCCCAGGATCCACCCGATGGCCCGCCCGGTCACCCCCCCTTTGGATGAAAAAGGCCCCGGCAAGGTCCGAAAACCCTGCCGGGGCCGCCCGCCTCGCCGGAGTTGAAGATAAGGCCCGGCTCGCCGGATTGGGGCTTCTTAGAAGACGTAGTTCAGCTTCATGCTGCCCGACACCCCTTCCCGGCGGCCGCCGAACCCCTGGACGCCGGCCTCGAAGGACAGCGGGCGGGAGCCCGGGGCCACGCTCAAGCCGATCTCCCCGATGCCGGTGGTGCCCTTCAGGCTGACCTCGGGGAGGGCGCGGCCGGACACAGTAACGCGCGAGTCGCCGCCGAACTCCCTTTCGACGTAGGCGCCCACGAAGGGCTTGACCGTGGGGGAAGCTCCGAAGGTTACCCTCGCGCCGGCCCTTAGGCGGGTGGAACTGACGGCGCTCAAGTCGACCCTCTCCCCCAGGACGTCTATCCGGTCGCCGTCCCGCCTGGTGTGGAAGAGCTTGGCGCTGAAGTCCGCCGACCCGCCTTCGCCGAGGCCCGGAGCGGCCAGGACGTAGCCGAGGCCGGCGTGGAAGCCCCAGTAGCGGGCGTCCGTCGCGAAGCCGGCGGAGGCGCCCCGGCTGGCCATGAAGTCAGAGGAGGAGAAGTCGCTCTTGGCCTTCCCGGCCCTGAAGGAGGCCTCGGCGTATGGCCTGCTTGAACCGGCTTCCCCCGCGTCCACCCGGCCCATGACGCCTGCTCCTATGTAACGGGTGTCGCCCTTGCCGCGGACGGCGGCCACGCCTCCGAACTCGTTGTAGGAGTCGTAGCCGCCGTTTCCGAACTCCACGAAGAGCCCGGCCAGGGCTGTGGCGGATCGCCCGGCGAAACCAGCGGCAACCCCGACGGTTCCGGTAAAGCCCTTCACGTCCACGTGGGAGCCGGTCTTGTGGCGTGACTTCCCGTAGCCGGCCGAGGCGAAGGCGGAGACGCCTCCGGAGGCGGCCACGGCCCCCGCGGCGGCGGGAATGGCCATGTTCGCCACGTCGTCGCCCCCCCGGTTAACGAAGGAGACGTCGGCTAACGGGAGTTCGGAAATGGCCTTGGCCTGAGGGTTAAGGCCGGCCGAGGCCACCGTGGCCGTAAGCTGGGTCCCGGTCGCCTGGACAGTGTAAGTGTAGATCGTGGACGCGCCCTGGTAGCCGGTGGCGGAGTAGGAGGCGGGGGCCCTGGCGGCCGACACTACGGTCTTGGAGTCCACCAGCACTATGGTCCGGCCCGCGTCCAAAAGGGAGTTCCCCGCCACGTCGATGGCCTCCACGGCGGCGTTTTGGCCGTTCCCCATGTCCAGGACCAGGGTGTCGGCGCTTACGACCGGCCCGGCCTGGGAAGGGGGCACGACGAAACGCAGCTTGGAGAAGTTTGCGACCGTCTTCAGGGAGTTGTTGAGTTTCACCTGGTCCAGGACCAGGGCGTTGCCGGTTACGAAGTCGCCCGAGCCTCCGGGGAGGCCGTTCCCGCCGTACAGGTCGACCCCGCCCGGCGCGACGTCTATCGCGCCGGAGAAGGTCACCGTGTTGCCGACGGCGTCGCCGTCCTGGCTGTTCACGAAGCCGCCGTAAACGGACCCGAGAAGCGTGGCCTTGGCGGCGGCGGTGCCGCTTACCGTCACCTTATTGCCTTTGGCCGAGGCCCTGGCGGCGCCGCCCCCCTCGCGGTAGCCCCCGTAGATGGCTCCGGCGCTAGAGGAGGCTACGGTCACCTCGTTGGAGTCGGCGTTGCCTTTACCGTCGCCCTTGAGGTAGCCGCCGTACACGGCGTCGACCTCGGACGCCGCGCCCTTGGAACTGGCTAAGACGAACACCTCGTTCCCGGAGACGTCGCCGTCGCCCTTGGTGACCATGTACCCGCCGTAGACAAGGGCCTTGGTCGAGGGGCTCAGGCTAGCCGCGGAAGATCCCACGATCCTGACTGAGTTGCCCGCAACGGCCGCACCGGACCCCTGCCCCGCGTCTTGCACGTAGCCGCCGTAGACCTTGCCGACCGCTGACAGGGTCCCCAATGTTCCCGTAAAGGCGTCCGCGTCGTCGCCCAGCTCTACCTTGTTGTCCTTGGCGAGGCCGTCCTTCGTGAAGCCCCCGTAAACGTCTCCCTGGATCCCGGCCTTCCCCGTGGCCTTGGCCTTGTTGTCGACGACCGAGCCTTTACCAGAGGCCCGAGCCCCGAACAACGAGCCCAGGATTTCGAGATCGACGGAACCGGCCGCTACCTCCGCGCCGTTTGACGTGAGGGCCGTGGCGGCGCTTCCGGATTTCATGTAGGCGCCCGCCACGTATCCGGCCGAAGCCGCCTGGCCTATGGCGAAGTCGGCGGAGGCGGAAATGGTAACCTTGTTTCCTGAAGCGGTCCCGGAGAAGCCTTGGGCGGCGGCGACGTGGGAGGCGGTTAGCCCTGAGCCCTTCAAGGCGCCTGTAATGTCCACGGTGTTGCCGGAGAAGTCGTTTTCGGCGGAACCGTCGGCTGCCGCCCCGTAGACGCCCTTCCCGGCTCCGACTTCCCCGTTAATCACCACGAAGTTCTTGGAAAAGACTGCCTTCCCGACCTCGTCCGCTCCGGCGGTTGCGTCTCCGGATCCGCCGAAGGCGCCCGCGATGTCGGAAACGGCCGAGCCCCTTTCGAGGGTCACGCCGTTACCGGTCAGCTCGTGCCAGGCGGAGGCCGCTACCGACTTCGCGGCGTGCTGCCCGGTTACGTAAGCGCCTATTACCGCCCTGGAGGCGGTCACGGAGTTCGAGACGGTAGCGGCGCCGCTAATCGTTACCGTGTTGGCCGTAAACTTGCTCGCGTCAAGCGCGTTGCCCATGCTGCTCGCGCCGAAGATGTCGGCGGTGGCCAGCGCGGCGGTTCCGCCGTAAACGTTCACGGAGTTGGATTCGACAATCCCCCCGTCTTTGGCGACGCCGCCGTAAATGCCCATCTTAGCTTCGACAGTGCCGCTGGAATGCTTGACTTCCACCGAGTTGGCTTTTACGTTGCCGTACTGGACGGCGCCGCCGCCGGTATAGCCCATGACGACGGCTTCGCCGTTGAAGACGAGCGTATTGCCCGAAACCGTGGCGCCGCCCGCGTCGCTCGCTGCGGCCGCGTACGCGGTTCCGCCCACCTCTCCTTTCGACAGGGAAGAAAACTCCAGGGTGTTGCCCGTTATTGAGGCGGCCGCCGCCGTGGAACCGACGGCAACTATCGAAAGTGTTTTCCCGGCAGTGGCGCTCAGGTTCTCGTTTACGGTTACCGTTATCGGAACGTTCGGATCGTCTTTGAAATTATTGGCCAAATCCCACCCGACGACCCCGTCGACAGCGATTCCGCTCCCGAAGGGATCATTCGGCTTCGTAGGGAGGCTCCCAACCGGAACCATGTGGGCTCCGAGCAGATTCCAATCGGTGCCCGAATGCATCGCGGACGTGTCAGTTGCGAGCGCCGGGCCCGCCGCGGCTAGCGTTGCCAGCGCCGCCAGGGCAGCCGCCGTGACTGCCTGGGACGCGCGGCCTCCTGGTTTTAATATTTTCGTCAAATTCTTTCTCCTTGATTGATGCGAATCTGTCCATCCTGAACCGAGAGGGCCGCCCCCCGGCGACGCCAGAGCGCGCAGGGCACGTAACCCGCCCTGGGCCCGGGCGGCCCCCGGACGGTGAAAGCCGCCGCCCGGGGGCGCTCCCCCGGGCCGATCGGCGACAATTACGAATCCTTCCCCCCGCCGCCTGAAGTACCATCCCGCCTGCCCCCCACGAACGGCTTGGGGCGGGCAAAGGCACGAAGGAGCCTGCAGGGAGCCGCAGACGCCGGAAAGACGCCTAAAGGTGCGGATACCAGCGGCTATCGCCGCCGGGACCCCGTAGGCGTCAGCGGGAAGTATCGGAAACTTTGGCCCCGTCTATGACGGACGCCCTCGTTCGCCCACGCCGTTGCCACAGGCATCCGGAAATGAAACCTCGCGACCGTACTCGTCAGGTCATGGCTCCCGCTCAGGCGCCCGTAAGACGCGACCGCACGATAGCCGCCTGGCCGAAACCATGACGTTACCCTGGGGAATTATCCTCCGCAGACGGCCAAACGACCGGCAACGAGCTCTCTCCTGGCAACGAGCTCTCTCCACGAAACGCGCTAACCTGCTCCAGATCATCCCTGCCGACTTTCCGAATCTGAAGGTGCCGGAAGCCATGCGGAGGCATATTCCCGGCCAAGCCGCCGTGCTTAGGCAAACTGCCGCCATGGGCGTCAATACGCAGGCGAGATTCTGCAACGGGTCAATGGAGCAGGATCCCGTAAAACCTCCGCTTGACATAAACGGCATTCTATTCGAGTCGAATTTCCTGGCAACAGTTTAGGCATAAATTTTAAAAAATTTTGACCTGATATTTTA
>JAIRZX010000567.1 GCA_031267005.1 Deltaproteobacteria bacterium | reverse complement strand
GGGCCGCGCCGGTCCGCCTCCGAGGCCCTCCCCGTCGCCCTGCTCGTCCAGGCTCTCGGCGTAGAGCTCGACGAAATGCTTAACGGCCACGCCGTCGCCCCTCCTGGAGAGCATGTCCGTCAGCTGGATCATGCAGGCCGGGCAGGACGTGGCCACGACGTCGGGGGAGACGGACGCAATGTTCCCGCGCTTCCGCATGCCTATGCCCTCGGAAAGATCGGGATGGAGGACAGAGAAGCTCCCGCCGCTCCCGCAGCAGCGTCCCGCCTCGGGCATTTCCACGTACTCCCAGCCGGGGAGGCTTTTCAGGATCTTCCGCGGCTCCTCGATGACCTTCATGGCCCTGCGCAGGTGGCACGGGTCGTGGTAGGTGACGCGGCGGGGCCGGGCCCGGGCGGGGGAGCCTCCATCCCCGGCCAGCGGGAAGCCGTTCGCCCCGCGGCCGGCGCCCTCCACCGAGGAACCCTCCGCAACGGAACCCGCCGCCTCGGAAACCGACGGCGGGGAATAAGCCGACGCGGGATCCTCCGCCGCGGAAAACCCTCCCCTGCCGCCCGCCGGTCCGGAGGGCCCCCCAGCGGAGGCGGCAGCCCCGGCGGCGGCTCCCTGCCGGTCGGGGAAGTCGGCCTTGACCACGTTTACGAGAAAGGAACTCAGATCGTAGGTCCTCGAGGAGAGCCTTTCAACCAGTTCGAGCTTGTTCCCGGAAAAAGGCGCCTTGAAGCGCGGCCAGGTCTCCCTTATCGTGGAGGCGCAGGTGGCGCAGGCGGTGACCAGGAAGTCGAAGTCCAGGGCCAGGCGCTCGAGGTTATGGCCCAGGAGGCCAATGAAGCCCTTGCGGTCGCCCGAGGCGGCGGCGGGAATGCCGCAGCACGCGAGCCCCTGCGGCATCACCACGCCTACCCCGTGGCGCTTGAGGACCTTTAAGGCCGCCTCGGAGACCCCGGGGAAAAGCCTGTCCGGGACGCAGCCGGGGAAGTAGAGGGCTTTGAGGCCGCTTTTCCCGGCGGGCTCGAGGATGCGCCCGCGCGAAGCGGTAAAGCCCTTCGCCGGAAGCCCGGGCACGTGCCTGGGGCCCGCGAGCGGTTCGAGGAGCGGCATGGAGTAGGTTCCGAGCATCTTGCTCTCGGGCTTCAGGAAAAGCCCCTGGAAAGCGGCCCCGAGCCGGGCCAGAAGCGAGAAGAGCCGGGGCCGTGGCAGCACGAGCCGGAATATCGCCCGCTTGGCCGGCCCCAGCCCGAGGTAGGCGGTCAAGGCGGCCCGCGCGCGCAGGAATACCTCCGTTATGCCGACCCCCGGCGGGCAGACGCTCTCGCAGGAGCCGCACAGGAGGCATCGGTTGAGCCTGTCGTCCACGGCGGCGGCGTCGGACGTCAGCTCGCGCCCGAGATCCTGGAGGAGCGCCAGCTTCCCGCGGGCCAAATCCGCCTCCCGGAAGCTCTGGCCGTAGACCGGGCAGACCTCCTGGCAGAAGCCGCAGCGCATGCAGCTGGAGAGCGAGTCGCCCAGCTCATTCATGAGGGCGACGGCCTCGCGGAGCCCTAAGCGCCCCCCGCCGAAGTCCCCGGGCGCCCGCCCTCCCCCTCCCGCGGCGCCGGGCGGGGTTTCCCGGGCAACGGCTCCAAACCCGGCGTCCCGCGCGTTTTCCGGGGAATCGGGGGTGGCGGCGCCCCTTACCCTTGTTTCCTGGCTCATTATCGTCTCCTGGCTGCGGCAAGCGCTCCCGAGCCGCCTTCGGGCGGGAGCCGGGCCCGGTTCCGGCCGCTCCCGTGCCCCATTAAGTCCTCGCCTCTCCCGGGCGGCGTTGTCCGTCCGTCTCCCGCCCCGCCTCCCGGAGGGCGCCTGCAAGGACCGCGCCCCGCCTCCCGGAGGGCGCCTGCAAGGACCGCGCACCGCCTCCCGGAGGGCGCCTGCAAGGACCGCGCACCGCCTCCCGGGGTGCGGCGGCCGGGGTTCAGACTATCTTCTTGCCCGGGTTGAACAGGCCCTTAGGGTCGAGGGCCCCCCGGATCCTCTTCGAAAACTCGACCGTGGCGCGGTTCGTCTCCTTCTCCATCCACCTGGCCTTGGCGAGGCCTATCCCGTGCTCCCCGGACAGGGTCCCCTGGAGGCCCAGGGCCGCCTCGAATATGCCGTCGACCATGGCCTCCACCCGCGCGAACTCCTCGGGGTCGCGGCGGTCGCAAAGGATCGTGGGGTGGAGGTTCCCGTCACCGGCGTGCCCGAAGACCCCGACCTCCAGGTTGTGCCTGGCGGCCAGGGAGGCGACGGCCTCCACCATCTCGGGGAGCCGGGAGCGCGGCACGGTGGCGTCCTCCAGCACGGTCGTGGGCCTGAGCCTCGCCAGGCTCGGGAGCGCGTTGCGCCGGGCCTCCCAGAGCCTGGCCTTCTCGCGGTGATCGTCCGCCTCCCTGATTTCCGAGGCCCCGCACTTGAGGCACACGGCCTTCACCTCCTCCGCGTCGGACGCGACCCCCTCGGCGCTGCCCCCGTCCACTTCTATCAAGAGTATGGCGCCCGCGTCCGTGGGGAGTCCGGCGTTCAGGAAGGACTCCGCGGCGCGGATGCACTTCGCGTCCATGAACTCCAACGTGCAGGGGAGGATCCGCGCGGCCACCGTCTCCGCCACAGCCTCGGCCGCGTCCCGGAAGCGCTTGAAGGCGGCTAGCATGGCCTTCGAGGCCTTGGGCGGCGGCAGGAGCTTCAGGATAATGCTCGAAAAGACCCCGAGGGTGCCTTCCGACGCCAGCATGAGCCCGGCCAGGTTGTAGCCGGTGACGCACTTGATGGTGCGCGATCCCGTCTTGACGGTTTCGCCTCGGTGGTCGAAGAACTCCATGCCCATCACGTAGTCCTTGGTCACGCCGTACTTGAGCCCCCTCAAGCCGCCGGCGTTCAAGGCGACGTTGCCTCCCAGGGTGGACACCTCCCGCGAGCCGGGATCCGGGGGGTAGAAGAGCCCTTCGGCTGCCGCGGCCTCGGCGAAGCGGGCGGTCACCACCCCCGGCTCAACGACCGCGTAGAGGTCGCGGGCGTTAATTTCAAGTATCCTGTTAAGCTTCGAGGTGAGGATCACCGCCGAATCGCCTGGGGCGGGCACGGTCGCGCCGGACAGGTTTGTGCCGCTCCCGCGGACGGTTATGGGAAGCCCCGCCTGGTAGCACATGGCCACCGCGCGTCCCAGGAGCTCGCGGGTGGAAGGCGCGAGCGCCACTGCCGGCTTTTGCTGTTCCAATACGGCGGAGTCGTAGGCGTAGCAGAGGAGATCCGCCTCCTCGACGAACACGGAATCGCCGCCGAGGACCTTTCTGAAGTCCGCGACGAGGCTTTTGGGGACGCTCATGGGCTGGCCTCGGGATAATCGGGCGCCGGCTCGCTCCCGGAAACGGGGGGAAGGAGGGAAAAGCAACAAAGGCAGTGACGGCCGCAGGCGGGCGGACAGGGCCGGGACTGAAGGAAGGCTTGAACGGGGGGAGCGGCAGGAAAGGGACGGAACCGAAAGAAAGGTCGGCAAGGCCCGGAGCGGCGGCGGGCGGCGGGCCGCGGCCGCCGGGCGGCTCCGGGGACGGACGACGGCGGCCGCGGGGGGGGGGAAGGGGAGGAAAACCGCCGGAGGGTTCGGAAAGGGAGGGCCGGAAAGCTGAAAGGTTCGGCGAGGGGCGGTCCCGGGCGGTTGACGGCGCAGGGTCCCCCGGGCTGCGCCCCCATGCGTCCATTGTTGCATTTTCTTGGGGGCTCTGGAAGGGGGGAGGCCCGGAAGGAAAGGGGCGGGGAAGAAAAGAAGATCCGGACGGCTGAAAATGGCAGGGGGTAAGGCTATCGTGGACAAGGAACCAGGCTCCATGGAATCCGCGGGCGGCTGGCCCCGCTCGAGCCGGCAGAACAGCGAACTCCAGGAGAATAGCGGGGGCTTGAAGGGCATGGGCATCGGGCTCGAGCCACAAGTGAAGCGCAACGGAACGCTGACCGGTTATATGTATATTATAAGCATTTTATTAGGAAATAGTTAAGTAAAATAATACGAATCGGAAAGCCTCGGAACGCCGGCCGCCCCCTTTCCGGGGGGTGGGTCCCTCCGCCCGGCCCGGAAAAACGGCTCCCCAAGGGGCCAGGGCTTTCCCGCATTCCCGGAAAAGCCCGCTCCGGCCCCTGAAGGCGTCCCGCCGGGGTGAAAGGCCGGTCGCGGCAGGCCGCGACCGGGAGCGCCCGAGGGACAGCGGACCGGCGTCCAGGGCCGCAGGCGCCGGCCGACTCCCTTGCTTCCGTTCCGAAACGGGCGCTGAAACGGCGCACCCGGTGGAGCGGGGGGGCGAAAGGCGCGGGCGCCTTTCAGCTCCCCCGCAACCCGGGACGGCCCCTCCTTCATGGCTGAAACAAGGGGCGCCCGCTGGCGAAGCGGACGGCGCTCCGAGCCCGCCCGCAGGGCCGGCCGCCCCGCATGCTGCGTCCAGCCCTCCCGCCGCCGCCGCCGGAAGCGTCCGGGACCCTTGTGGCATACCAGGACGCCGGGCCGGGGGAGGCGGGGGCCGAAGCGGGCGCGGAGCCCTACGTGGTCGGCGCGGCGCCTTCCGGGGAGGGGGCGGAGGGCTCCGGGGACGGCGCGGCGCCTTCCGGCGGGCCGCCCTGG
>JAIRZX010000517.1 GCA_031267005.1 Deltaproteobacteria bacterium | reverse complement strand
AGGCCGCGTCCTCGATGGGCGGCCATTCTGTGCCTTCCGAGGCGGAACTCGAGCTCATCAAGGACAACCTGCCCGCCCTCAAGTCCGCCATGGGCATGCCGCAGTAGCTTTGGAAAGCGCCAGGCCGCCCTGCTGGCGGCTCGGCCGGCTCCCTTAAGGAGCCCGGACGCCCGCCAGCCGTTCCAAAGGGGGCCGCCTTCGGCGGCCCCCTTTATTTCCCCCGCGCGCCGCTCCGGACAGATCCGGCCGCTTCTTCCAAGCCCGTTAACGGTTCGCGGCCGGGACGGAGCCAATCCGCGCCGCAAGCCCGCCCGGACGCGGCGGGGAACGCGCCCGAGCATCCCTGCCGCCCAGGCCTTCGTTCCCGCGCTCCCCCGTCGCGGTTTAGACGCGCGGACTTTCCCCGTGCCGTTTTCTTAAACGGGCCCCGCCACGCGCGCCGCCTTGAGCCTTGACGGCCGCCTTCTGACGGCACGGGCGAGGCCTGTTCCCTTGGAAACGGCTTCGCTTAGCCCGGGCCGGGCCCGGGAAGCCCTGCGGCCGCCCAGAGTTCCCTTTGCCTCTATCCCCCCGCGGGCCGCGCGGACCGGCACGGGCGCCCGGCGGGAAGATTAGCGCTGTGATCCCGCCGTGAAAACGGATATCATAGAGGAGCCCGTTTCGGCGCCTTTGCCGCTGGCCGCTTTCGGGAGAGGCCCGCCGCGCTCGTTCCTGCCGGTTTCCGCCAGCGCGGAAGCGATGGGAGGCCTTTCCATGACACCGCCCGCCCTTAAACCGTCTAAAAGCGCCGGCTTTCCTTCCAAGGCGGCCGCCGCGCCCGTCTCGGCCGCGATTTTCCTGGCCGCGCTGTGCCTTTCGATCGCCCCCGCCCTCGCGCAGGACCCGGGCGGGGCCCCGCCCAAGACTTACGAGAACCAGCCGCCGCTCACAGACGCGGACGTCCCGGCTTTGACCGAATTCCTGATCGACCTTGACGGCAACACGAGAAGATGGGACGAGATAGTTGCCAAATACCAGCTCGAAGAGACGCGGATAGCCTATTTGGTCAACAAGTACATCGGCGGTCTGTGGCTCCTGGACCCAAACAGCGGTTTTACCGAGGAGAGCCTTGCGCAGGCCATGAAGACACCGCTCGCGGTACCCACCGCCGAGGAACTCGAAGTAATCCGGCGGAACTCCCCCCAAATCGAAGCCGCCAGGAAGGACGCCCAGCAGAATGAAGACGAAGACGGCGACGGCGAGGACGATGACGGCGGCGACGGCGATGGAGAAGATGACGGCGACGGCGGCAACGCCCCGCCCGTAACGCCGGGCCCCCCCCGGGACGCCGGCAAGGAAGGCAAGCGCTGACCGCGCGAGGCCGCCCCGCCGCAACCCCTCCCGGCCGGAGCGCGGGCGGGGATCCGGCATGCGCGCCCCGGCGCGGCGGCGGCCTTCCCGCGCCCGGGAGCCTCTCCAGACAAGGACCGGAAACGGCCTCGCCCGAGCCGGACGCCCGGCCTTCTCCGATCGCCTAACCGCAACGGGCCTTCGAGGCATTTTCGGCGCCCGCCCCGCTTTTGCCTCCGCCCGTCCGGCCCCCGCAACCGCTTTCCCTGGAAGCCGGGAGCCGCGGACTCCCGTCGCTTCCGACGTTTTTGCCGGTTACCCCCCCCCCGCGTGCCCGTCCCGCCGCAACCTGAAGCCCCCGGGAGGCGCCGGCCCTCACGGCCCGCCCGGCGCGTGGCCTCCGAAGACCCTCTGTTCGCCCCGCCGTCCCCAGGCTTCTCCGAAGCCGCGGTCTTTCAGCGCCCCTCCCCCAGCGCGCCGCGCACCCGCGCGACTTCCCTCCCCGACCGACGGGGGGGGCTTCCGATACCCCGCCTCGAAGCGGCGTCATCCCAATAAAAAACGAAAGAGTCCGCCACCATGAAATCCCGCTACACGATATCCCGCCCCGTTTTCGCTATCCTTCCCGCCCTGGCCGTCCTGGCCCTGGCCCTGGCGCCTGCCGCGCCTCTGTCCGCCCAGGAGTCGGACGCTGACATGCTCAGGCAGGTATTTGAAAACCAGCCCCCCGTAACCGCCGCCGAGGTGCCCGTGGCCTTGGAGATACTCGCCGCCTCCAAAAAAGATTCCCCCCCTGAGGAGACCTTAGCTTTAGGGGCTAAGGCCGGCATGGACGAGCGGCGCGTCATGTTCGTGACTTCCAAGCTCATGGCGGCGTTCCTGATGCTCAAGCTGGGCTCCACCGCCGAAGCTACCGGGGAGCAGATGCGCACCCCGCTCGCCGTGCCCACGCCTGAGGAACTGGACGTCTTGAGGCCGCATATGGACGCCATGGCTACCATCATGGAATTGAACCAGTAGCCGCCCTCCCCCGGCGCCCGGCGCCGCAGCCGCCTAGCAAGCCACGCCGTCCAACCCTCCCAAGCCATGCCGTCCAACCCTCCGCAACCGCGCCTGACGCCCCGGCGCCCGCCGCCGTCCCCTCTCCTTCTGAGCTTGGGGCTGGCGGCGGCCCTGGCCGCTATTGTCCTGGCCGCCGTCTTCCTCTCGCCTTGGGCGGCCGGCCAGGGACGGGCCCGGGCGGAGAGGCAGGCCGCTGGAGACGCGGCCGGGCACTCCGGAGGCCGGCTCCAGGGCGGTATCCGCACCGGGGAAGCGGGCGGCGGAAGCCAAGCCCCGGCCGCTCCGTCCGGCGAAGGCTTCACCGGGCAAGGACCCATGACCGAGGAAGAGATACCTCTGGCCCTGGACCTGGTAACCGTATCCCGGAACGCCGAAGCCACGGACGATGACTTCTACGCGGTCATGGAGTCCTTCGGCCTGTCCGAGGACAGGGCGACCTTCATCATGACGAGGGCGGCAGCCGCCATCATAATCCTGGACGACCCTGACAGCCGCGAAAGGGTCGTGGAAGGCTTCGGCACCCTTGACGCCCTCCCCAGCGACGAGGAGCTTCGCATGGTGGAGTCCTACCTCAAAAGTTCGGAATGACCGACGCGGCAGTTTCGCGCCCCGAAGACTAACGAGCCCCCCAAACGGAAGGCCCGGGCCAGGAGACTGCCCCGGGCCTTTAGCGGTTCGCTTCCGCTGACGGAAGGCCCCGGCCAGGAGTCTGCCCCGGGCCGTTAGAGTTTAGCTTCCGCTGAAAGAATAGCCGCCGCCACCCCCAGATTCCATAAATGGATTTTTTCAAGGCAATCCGAAACGGGCAGCCCTGGCAGGGCGGCAAGGACGTTCTCCCGGAACATGCCACGTCGCGCAGGCGATTCCGGACAAGACTTTCCTGGAAGGCCATACCGGCGGTGACTTCCTCGACATGGCTTCCGGAACCGGCCTCGCGGACAGGGTTGTGTCCGGGCAAACCGGCAACTACGTCCTGTCCGCCTTCCGGTACCGGAAAAGGCACCTCCCGTCACCGTCCATGATGGTCTCGGGCCTGTCGAGGACGAGGTCGGGAGCGTAGCCCTCGATGAAGGACGCGTCCCTGAGGCAGGAGACGACCGAGCCGAGCTCCCCCATTCCGAGCTCCGCGTACATAGCGGCGTAGCCGCAACGCTCGACCTCGTAGGCGTAGGCGTCGTCCGTGAGCTCCAAAACCTTTGTCTTCAGGGCGCCGCCGGCCGACCAGAGCCCTTGGAGGCTGGCAAGCGCGCGAGTCCCCGGCTTTTCCGGCTCCTTGGCCGCCAAAGCCGCGCCCGCGTCCTTTGCGGCCTTCCGTATCGCGCGCCCGAGAATGACCTTGGCTCTGCCCGCCCCTAACTCCTCCTTGAGCTCCGCGTAAATGTATTTTATAAGTTCAGCCTCGATACGCCTTCGAGCGATAAGAGGGACGTCGGATTCTCCGGTCACGTTCTTGGTCCTTTCTGGGGATTGTCCGTATTTCCGCCATACGGAACGCTATTGCCTCTATCGGCATTCCTTTGCATGGGGAGGGTAAGCCATAACCTCCGCGAATCGGCACGTCAAACGATTCTGCTTTCCGCCGTTTCCCGTATCCCATCCTTTCAAAAAAATGATATCTTATGTTATCCCGGTTTAGATAAAAATTCCATCAAAACGGGAGGGCTGCGGCCGTCCGAGCTCCGCCCCCGCCCCGTCCTCCGAATCATTAAACCCCTCGGACGCGCTCCGGCTTGCAACCTCGATCAGCATCACGGATTATCCCCTGCTTTCGGGGAGAGAGTCTGGCGGCCGCCGCCCTCCGGTTGCGAGCGATTCGGTCGTCTGCCCTACCCGCGTACTCCGCGGAATTCGTTCGCGTCAAGGTAAACCCGGTCGCCAGACGCCGGGATTGCCGGCTGCAACGGGGGGGGGGGGGAATGACCAGACGACCGGGGACGGGCGACCGGGGTCCGTAAAGGACGCGGCTTTGTCGGCAGCGCGGGCAAGCGAGCTGAGGCTGGACGTGCCGTCATTCAGCGCACGGGGCGCGGCCGGTCTTGTAATTTTCTCTCGCCGGTCCTACCCGAGGACGGATACGATATATTTTTCTTTGCTGAACCTGGCCAAGTCGAGGAATAAAATTCTGGCTAAATTGACTAAAATTATATATCAGTAACAATAATGCCGAATCCATAATGCGCATCAAGCGTATCTGTTCAGGGAGACTTGATTAATTTGGGCTTGCTGGCAACCTCCCTTAAACCGGTTCAGCCTCGCATAGACCTGACCGATTACCCGCCGCCGCCCTTCCGCCATGCCGCCATGCCGCCCTCAAGCCGGGCTGCCCCCCCGCCTCGGCCGTGATTGCATTCCCGCAAAACGCCTGCCTGTTATTCCCGCGAACGGAAACGAACCAGCATTTGTCGCCTTTAGCGCAGGATAATTAACTTCAAAAACCGTGCTGTGTCTTTCGCTCTTACTCAATATCCATATACAACATTATAATTTGGATTTTTTTGTTGATAATCATCTCCAAAAATAATCATCTCGACAAGAATATGATCGAAAAAAGATGGGGTTGCCACAGTTTTTCCCGCATACGAATCCATTTGAAGTTTTGCGGGGTAGCCATTTTTAATAATAGGAATATAAATTACTTCTTCACCTGAATACAAAGGGGAAAAATTGAAATCCCCTTGCCTGTAAGACCACCGGTAATTAAATAAGCTCCTGGCGTATCCGTTCACGGGGGGGGCCGAAAACGCCGCCAGAGGAAGCGGGCTGGTTCGCGGGAGGAAGGCCTGGGAGACCTGAGGCGGAGAGCTGAGGCATGAAAGGAAGCTTTCTGAAGTATTGAATATTGAAGCCAGGACATCCGAGAGGCAGGCGGGGAGGCCAGTTCTCAGGCGCCGCGGCCCGCCATGCGAGCGGATACTGCGTTCATGGCGAAGGCGGGGGGCTGTCTAGTGCCTGGCCAGTCCCGTGAACGGATACATAATTTCTATAGAGCTTTTATCTTTGGAAGCTATTCAGGACGAGAAAAAACTCAACGCCGAGCACCCTGACCAATATTACAACTTAACAGGTGTTGTGCAATAATACACTTTTTCAACTATTTAATTTTCATAATATAATTCTTATCACCATGAAATTTATTGCGCTTTATCTAAATTGCGAATATTTTATTTTTTTGCAAGCTTAACACCAAGTTTCAACTTTTTGTGATCAAGTTTACAAATGGCTATTAATCCTTTGGAGGTTTAAGTATGGCTTACTAGATTAACTATAGCCTCATAATCACGCAAAGGCTGTCCATTTATTGTGTATCCGTCGTCGTTTAACATCATCCTGCTCATGGTGTCCATCCTTAAAGAATCTACCGCAGATACCGCCATTTTTTGATGTTGTTTAAGTTATTTTTTCCGCAGCCCCTTAACCGCCTGGATGGGTACTATTAATCAATAATATCGAATGTTATTTTATGGCATTTATATTGGCATATTAAATTAACCGTGCTGAATTTTTTGCCCGAACCCAATATCCATAAACAACATTAAAGTTTGGATTCTTATGCTGATAATCTTCATAAATATGCATCTCGATAGTGATATTATCAAAAAAAGTTGCTGTCCCCACATTTTTTTTAGCGTAGGAACCTATAAATAATTCTTCGGGGCAGCCATTTTTAATAATTGGAATTTCGATGAATTCTTTCCCAGAATACAAAGGAGAAAAATTGAAATCACCTTGTCTGTGAGACCATCGATAATTCAATACAGTCTTAGCATAAATCCTATTTAGAACATGTAAAAGCATTCTGGAGAAATGCGGTATATCCCAATACGGAGAGTTGATTAAATAGCTATCTGTATTTGAAAACCTGATCGTATAGTGGACAGCACTAGTAAAATAATTTTCATGTTTTACGTCGCTAGTTAATTGGATGGTGCCAGTAATTTTGAAATCGTTATTATATTTAATCACACCTAATTTGGTTACAAAATCGTTATTAGATAATACATTTTTTGTATCCAATTTATAATGCTTCAAGAAATCTTTTACCATTTTTTTAAATGTATTGATTTTATCTGGATTTTTAGCATCGATTTTTGAAGCTCGTATCATTACACAGCCATTATTTACAAAAAATGCTGCGGTATAGCCTCCATTTTCAAATTTATCATCCACAGGCGAATATACTACTGCGCTAAAATGAAAATAATTCGACAAATCCTTATCGTCTTGTCGATTTTGTCGGCTATTAGGTATCCCGTGACATCGATTAATCTTGTATAAAATTTTGTTAGACTCCGTTATGTCCGGATATTTAACTTCTCTTAAAGACAAATTATAATTAGGATAAATAACAAGAAACTCATTATTTAAACCATGATCATCCACCGCAAAAAAATCAGGCAATTCAAATTTAAACGATCCAAATCTAAATTCCTTAAATTTTACACCGGAATAATCAGGAATTAAGTCAACATAAGTATAATTATATGATCCGACCAATATATAAAATATAACAGCCACAAGAACGCCAAAAAATTTCACGGCCTTACAAAATTTTGTCCTTTTCTTCATATTGTTCATCCTCGAAGCAACAACATATTAATTAAAAAATACTTTTATGGCCGTCGCATAAAAGACAAACAGAAATTACACCGATGGAACTATTTCACAGTTCTAAAACCATTTAACCGCCCCGGCAATGATATTATCACGCAGACTTTAGACAGGTAAAATGAAAAAAAACAGAACCAAATTGCAGTTAATAAAACCTGAACCGATCTTATATATGACGGACCAGCAAAAAAAACAACGGATGGTTAATGATGAAGATCCGGATCGAATATTGGCGAAAGAAAATAGGTGGGCTGAACAGCCACCATTGTAAATTATCTAAAATAAATACATAGTCATTACCTTGAATAGGCCAATAAAATGAATTTATATATATTCATTTGGAATAAGAGAATGGCTCCATATTTCTTTTAAACAAAGGCCAACAAATAGTTTCTAAAACAAAATAATTTTTCCAAAAATCAATCTTGCCGCCAATTGCGGATTCAATTCATTATTGTTATTCCCGGCAAATCTAAACGCGGAATCGTTATCGTCTCGAATGAACGATTTTTAGATTGAAATTGATAATTTACATTATGTTTAGTGTCAACTCAAAGGCAACTCCCAATAAATTTTCCAATGCTGGCGATTTCAAGGACAGTCTGGATACGTACAATTTCTAAAGTATATAATTATTTTTAAGGCTAGAATAATCTTGATATCAGCATTGTCACTATAATTCCAGTTATATCTGCCATCTCCATCCATTTTGTCAATAATGAAAATATAAAACTCAAGCCAATTAATAATATATTATATTATGTTGTTGAAAAAAAATCCTCTTTCGCTTATTTCTCAGGGGCCTAAATTCAATTACATTTTATTTAATTGGCCTGAAGCCTTTCAACTGCTCTTTATATTGCTTATTATATCGATATCGTTGATGTTAAGAAGGTAATTATCCTTAATTGATTACTCTATCTGCGGATAGAAAAATGAAATTGTTTTCGCTAGCGCCAAGCATTTCAATCGTTTCCTTAAAAATAACAATCTTTAGAGAAGGAAAAATTACCGAGTCGATTGGATTCATTATGCCGTACAATTCAATTAATCTAAAAATTAGGATTTAGCGGATAATTGAAATTTTTTATGGTGGGATATTAATTATTGGAAATTTAATGTTTTGCCTTAACCAGCCTTATTATCCAGATGATATTATAAATTTAATTAGAAACATCTTATAGTCAATAAATTCTAACGTAAATGCCATGCAGGGAAATATTCACATTTTATTTAGAGCCTATTCACAGGCCCGCATTTAACTTTTAGGAGCCTGGAAGCGACACGTTTCTTTGAACGCTTAAAAAAATATCCGTTCACCAGGTATCAGGCCATAACCCACCCAATGAACGGATACTTATATGCCTGAAACCGATTGCTTCGTATCGCTTGGCGATTTTCCAAACGGTTAAAAAAACAATTGCGTCAACCATCTTGGGATTGCTTTGCCAGCCCGGTTTCCCAAAATCCGTTAATCAAAAGCCTCCAGGCCTTACAAGCAACAACTCAAAAATTAATGCCTGTCGGCAAGCGGATCAAACAAAACCGGCCGGCTAGGCCTTCCACAGCCCGTGGAGGTTGCAGTACTCGCGGGCGACGGCCGGCCCGTCGCCGGTCTTGAAGACAGCCTCCGGCGCCTCGCCGGGCTTCAGGTGCTTGAGGTACACGATGCCGCCCACCGTCAGCTCGATCCACTGGATGAAGTGCTTCTCCTCCATTGGGTGGGCGACTGAACCCACCTGGACCTTGTAGCCGCCGTCCACCTTGGTTATCACCGGAACGTGCTTCTCCTTGGCGGCGTCGGTGGCGTTCTCGGCCAAAAGGACCATCGGGGCGCCGCAACAGTCCGGCGCGCAGTCGTCGGCGGTGAGCACCTTGAGGGTCAGGGCGCACTTGGGGCACTTGAATATCTGGCCTATCTCGGACATCGTTTCACCTCTCAGGGGATGTATATCGCAAGTCTGAATATAATGATTTAAAAAAGTGCGCGCGGGGCAGAAGGGGAACGAAAGCCGAAGGGGCCGGGAAGCTAAAGCGCGGATCCGCGCTCCGCCGCGGGGCCGCTCGCGGGAGCGCCTCCGGAAGCCCCGCCCCGCAGGGATGCCGGGGCGGGGCCGGAAGGGGAAGCGAATCCGCAACGTATCCGAGTCCCCTAGCAGCTCCCCAGAACCTCGAAGTAGGCCTTGGCGTGGGCGCAGGCGGGGCAGAGCTCGGGCGGCTCGAGGCCCTTGTGGAGGTAGCCGCAGTTCCGGCAACGCCACACGGTCTCCTTGGGCTTCTTGAAGAAGGTTCCGTCCTTTATCTCCTTCAAGTTCTCCAGGAACCTCTTCTCGTGGTACTCCTCGGCCCGGGCTATCGCCTCCATCGCGGAGGCAATGGCCGGGAAACCCTCGCTTTTGGCCACCTTCGCGAACTCCGGGTACATGACGGTCCACTCGTAATTCTCGCCCGCCGCAGCCGAAGCGAGCCAGTCGGAGAGCCCGCCGTTGAGCCCCGCGGGGAATTCGGCGGCTATCTTGGCCGTTCCGCCCTCAAGGAACTTGAAGAGCCTCTTGGCGTGCTCGCACTCCTGGTCCGCAGTCTCAAGGAAGATGTCCTGCACCTTGACGTAACCCTCCTTCTTGGCCTGGGAGGCCGCCATGGTGTAGCGGTTGCGGGCCTGGGACTCGCCAGCGAACGCGGTGAGGACGTTTATCTCGGTCTGTGATCCCTTAAGCGACTTGGTCATCGGCGGCCTCCTGGCGCTGCTTGTGGAGCGCGTGTGCGCGAGAACCGGGAAAGGGCGAAAAGACTCTCCGGAAGGGCTCTCCGGAAGGACTTTGGGAAAACCCAAAGCAACGGCTGCTTGCGGCGCAAGGCCTCCGCAAGGAGCCGCGTCCGCCAGGCCCCGGCTTGCCTTAAGGAACTGCGGGGCAACGGCCCTGGCGGCACGCGGGAAAGCCCGGCAAGGCGCCCTTTTCGGACCCGTATGCTCTGCGGGCCTGGATCCCGCGCGCCCGCGCGGCGCCGGAAGGGCCCGCCGCAATGTCTTCGGACGACGTTGCCCCCCGGAATGGCCGGAGGGCTTGCGGGACGGAAAAAAGTATAGCCCCGCCCCCGGGCATTGTCAATTTATCGCTCTTCACGCCTTATACCGCGCGGCAACGGCTTTGAACAGCGCGGGATATTCCCGTTAAACGCCACTAAAGCCAGCTGGCCGCCGGGGTTTCCAGTAAAACCGCAAGCCAGCGGTCCGTTCCGGCGCGCGCTCTTGCGCCAATGCCCGAAAGGACTCTTGCGCAAAGGGGTTTTTAGGCGAATCGCGCGCCCCGGTCGGCCTGAATCCATGCGCCGCGGCCGCCGTTCTCGCGCGCCCCGGCCGCAGTCCGTGCGAAATATCCCGCGTCTTCTGCCTCCGCAGCGTGTCGCGCGTCAGTTACGCCCGCCACGCGCTCCTCTCCCATGTCTCCCGGCCGGGCGTGCGGGCGGGCGTGCTTGCTTGCTTGCTTGCTTGCTTGCTTGCTTGCTTGCTTGCTTGCTTGCTTGCTTGCTTGCTTGCTTGAGCCAACGCTCCCGGCGGGGCGTCCCCCAACAAAGAAGCCGCGCCGTCTCCCGCTTAGGCGAGTTCCCTTCGTCATTTCGCTGTCTGCCCCCCATCGGGAAGGCCGGGAGGGATTTCTTTTCTTCCGAAAGGGCAGGGGATGGCGCTAAAAGGTCAGGGGTGGCCCGAAATGCCGCGCCCTGACGCCTCACGGACCTCGCCTTCGCAGCGGGTTTCCCGAGTTTTCCCGCAATGCGAAGCCGTCCATCCGGTCCAACGGCGGATTTCGTTCGCCGGAAAAAGTTTAAGGTCTCCAAAAGCGTTCTACGCGCTCCTCAGTCCCGCCAGCAAGCCCGCCGCCGCCCCTTCCCGGCGCCCTTTCCAGCCGAGATCCCGTCTGTCCCCCGCCGCTCTCGCGCCAACATCCCTTCCCAAGCTCCGCCGCCTTTCAAAGCATGCCCGAAGCCCGCCGCGCAAGCCCGCCGCGCAAGCCCGAAGCCCGCCGGGCCTGCTACTTCTCAACGGTGATTTTCAATCCCGCTCCTCGCCCGTAGTTTTCCGGATTGTACATCTCCTCGGCGAAAGGTCCGGGAAGAACATAGGCGCCCGGAGTGACCGGACGCGCCAGGTAGCTGTAGGTGTACACCCCCGGCTCAAGGCGCTCGGCGAAGAGGCGTATGGCGTCGGGGCGGATCTCCTCGTGGTCGTGCCAGCTCCACCACCTCGTCCAGGGATCCCGCGCCGAAGGGTCCTCGGCCAGGAGGGCCGCCAGGTTGGGGTTCTGGTCCTTGAGCCTGAAATCGACCGGCTCCAGCCCGGCTGGGACGGGATCCTCCAGCACAAGGTTCCAGCGGGCGACTGAGGTCATGAGGGTGACGGTGACCTTCACCACCTCGCCGCGGCGGAAGCGGGACTCGCCCGCCGGCCCGGGCGTCGGCTTAACCCTCTGGAAGCTCCGGGAAAGTACGAGCCCCCTGGTCGCCCTGGCCGAAAGATCGGGAAGCAGGGGGGCCCAGGCCAGGCGCTGGAAGATCCAGGCCTCGCCCGTTCCGGTCACGGTCCAGGCCGGGGGCGGGGAGTTTAACAGCTCGCGGGCGCTCGCCCTGGCCTTCAGGGCCGGGGAGCGCGGCCCTTTCAAAGAGCCGTCCAGGACGCTCCGGCCGCCCAGGATGACCTTTACCGCGAGATCGATCTCCCCCCCGGCGCCCCCGCCGGCCCCTTTGCGGGCTTCCAGGAAGTTCCACACGCCGCGCAGCACCGTGACCGAGCGGTTGGTGGACCCGAAGTTCCCCCCCCGGCCGGCCGAAGCCGCCCCCAGAACCAGGGCCGGCAGCAGTTCGTGGCGCGGCGCGGCTTCGGAGAGGGCCAACAAGGCCTGGGCCGTCAGATCGTCCTGGCCGGAAATCCACAGCTGCGGGGCCTCCCTGCCTCCCAAGTCCTTCAAGGCGGCCTTGGCGCCGGATATTTCTATTTCGGAGGCCACCATCGCCACGAGTTCCGCAATTTGGCGGGCTCTAGCGCGGGAGTCCGGCAAGGCCGCGGCCGCCCTCAGCAGGAATATCCTCTCGGGGAGGGACAGGGAAGCGCGCCTCCGGTAGAAGAGTTCGAAAGTTCCCTCGCTGTGCCCCCCCGCCCTGAACATGGCGCCCATCGCGTAGAGCTGGGCCGAAGGCGCCCCGCAAAGGCGGCAGGGGCTTCCGTAAGGGGACCGGGACCCGGGCTCCAGGCCGGAAGCCCCGGCGTCGTGCCGCAAAGCCGTATTTATCTCGGAGGACAAGTACGACGCCGCCGCGCTCGCGAGGGAGGCGTCCACGTTAAAGCCGTCGGCCTTTGCGTCCGTCAGGAAATCGAGCACCCACGCGGTCAGGATCGGGGAGCGGTCGTTCCAGTCCCCTCCCGGCCAAGTCGAGAACCCCCCGGCCAGGGAACGGGAGGTTATGAGCCCTATCTGGTTTTCCACCTGCCCGCGGAGATTCCCGCGGCGCCCGTCCGGAACGGATCCCTCGGGATAGAGCCTTAACTCGAAGAGGGCCCCCGCCGCCATGGAGGTCGTCTGTTCCAGGCATCTGTAAGGGTACCCCGCGAGAGCCGCCAAAGGCGCGTCCAGGAGGCCCTCCGCCCCGGGAGAAAACGCGAGCTCCAGCCCCCCCCTCCCCGGGTCGGCCCCTTCGGGCAGCCTCGCTTCGGGCATGGACGAGCCGGCCCCGGCTATCGTCAAGGTGGCGTCCGTCACGAGGCGTCCGGGGTCTCCCACCGGGACCGTGAAAAGGGCGCTGTCCCTGGAGGCGCCCAAGACCGCCTCGAAGCCTACCGAAAGAGGGGCCTCCCGGCGCGTATCGGGCCCGGCGTCCAGGGCGGGGGGGAGCGCGCGGGCCATGAAGGACACTTCCACGCTCTCGCCCCTCTTCAGCGGGACGCTCTTCACCGGCGCCTCCAGGAGCTCCATCCCCGCGACGGGGCTTATCTCCACCGTGAGCACGCCCTCCCCGGCGGCGCGGCTGGCCACTATCGCCGAAGCGGCGAACTCGTCCCCGCGGGTAAGATGGTTGGGCAAAGACGCCCGCAACACCAGATCGCGGGTCACGGTTATCCTGCCCTCCCCGGTCCCCGAGGCGCGGCCCTTGCCCGTCGCTACCGCGAAGACGCGGAAAGCGGTGAGGTTGTCCGGAAGCTTGAAGCTCGCCTCGGCGCGCCCGTCGGGGCCTAACTTCAAATGCGGCTCAAAATACGCCACGGACTTGAAGTCGCGCCTAATCTCCGCGTCCGTGGCGGCTTCGAAGCCGCCTCCCCCCCCGGCCCCGCCGGGGCCCCCTTTCCTGGCCCAGTCGCGGACGTCCAAAACGCTCCCGAACGAGGAGACGGTCTTGACGCTCAAGGGAAGATCCCGCCACAGGAGCGCCTCCGGGCTGAAGGCCTCCGAGCCCCCTATCTGGATAAGGCCGGCGTCTACCGCGACCAAAGCCACCTCCCCGTCCGAGAAGGGGGCCCCTTCGGAGTCCGTCACGAGCACGCTTACCTTCGCCTCGGCCCCCGGCGCGAGCTCGGTTTCCGAAGGGGAGACGTCCACTTTGAGCCTGTCGCGGTCCGAGACCACCTTAAGCGTCAGGTAGCCGCTCCGGAACATGGGCTTGCCCAGATCCGCGCTCCCGTCCCGCGGCGGAGGCGCGCTCCTGCCGCGGGAGATGACGACCGACACGTAGACCGACGGCGCGTCGGCCTCGGTCAAGGGGATCTCCAGCACCGGCGCCCCGCCGGCGAGATCGAACACCCTCGCCTCGCGCACTCCCCCGCGCTCCACGGTCATAAGCCCGCTCCCCCGCTCGAACGGGCTCTGGACTAAAATCTTCGCCACGTCCCCGGGCTTGTATTCCCGCGCGTCCGCGGCCATCTCGACCGCGTCCCCGTCCAGGAGACGCCAGGAGCCGCCCTCCCCGCCCGAAACCCAGAAATCGCGCGAAGCCGCCGCCGTGCGGCCCGACGGGTCCTCGGCTTCGGCCAGGGCGAAATGGTGTCCGGGCTTCTCCGGCGCCAATTCGACGCCAACGGGCGCCGTCCCGGTCGTTACCGACCGTTCCGACACGAGGACGTCCGTCATCTCGCTGGCGTAGGAAAAGCCCCCGCCGGGGGCGAGCCTCCTCGCGTTGGTCCATTCGCGGCGGTACAGCTTGACGCTGACCTCCACCCCTGCCCTCGGGGCCCCGTCAGGCCCGACGGCCGCTACCGAGAACGGGAAGGGCTTCGACTGCTCCCCTATAAAGCTGCGGGACCTCAACCCGACGCAGAAATCCGACGGATGGGCGACGAAGGTCTCGCTGCGGGACACGCTCCTGGAATCCAGGTCCCTGGCCGTCGCCGTGATCGTATAGCGCCTCGGCGCTCCGGGCCCGGTTCGGGGGAGTACCGTCTCGAAGGCCGCCGTCCCGTCCCCGGCGAGGCGGGCGCTCCCCTCCGCCTCCGTCGCGGGGGGCGCCGGGTCGCTCTCCCAGCCGCCCTCGGAATCCTTCGCCATGGCGGTCCGGGCGGTGAAGCTCCAGTCGCGCCCGAAGCCCGGCGGCGACCAGCCCCAGGCGGGCTCGGAGCGGAGCTCGAAATCGACCTCGCCCGCGTCCAGGGGCGCCCCGTAGTGGTAGCTGCCCTTCACGTTGAAGCTCACGCGGTCGCCCGCTTTCGCCTCCTTGGTTTCGCCTATCTCCAGATCGAAGGCCGGCGCCCTGAAGAAGCCCACCCGGAAGGTCCCGGCCAGCGCGAAGTCGCGCTCCCTCCGACGGTAGGCCATTTGCTCCGCCTTGCGCCCGCTCTCCGGGTCGAGATCCAGGATGACTTTCCAGTCGCCGTAGCGAGAGCCTTCCGGAATCTTAAACTCCAGGGCCGCCGCGCCGTAGCCGTTTACGTCGACCGCCCCCTCCCAGGCGACCGTCCCGTCCGGATCCGCGACGAAGGCCTTGGCCCGGCCGGGGACGGGCGCCGTCAAGGAGTCTTGCGAAAAGCGGCGCGCTATGATCTTGAAGCTCGCCGTCTCGCCGGGCTTGTATATCGGCTGCGAGGTGACGAGAAAGGCATCCAGCCAGTCCCCGGCCAGGGGATCCCTGCGGTCCGCGACGCCTCCCCCGTAGCCCCAGAATCCCCGCTGCCAGGCCAGGCTCCAGAAGACCCTCTCGTTACCCTTCCTCGCGCTGAAGTGGATATTGGAGGACAGCCCCCGGCTTCTCGCGCAGGCCGGCGACACGCCGGCCGCGAGATCCTTGGCTGCGGGAAGCGCGGCCAAGCCGTCCCCGCCTGTCTCGGAGCTCCACAGCGTCTTTCCGGCGCAGTCCAAAGCCGTGACCAGGGCCCCGCCCACCCCCTTGCCGTCCGAGAGGCTGGTCACCCAGGCCAGCGAGCCAGCGGCCCCGAACTTCACGGTGAGGGAGAGATCCGTCACTTGGAAAAGGCCGTAGGAGCTCCCTTCCCCGGCGCCCGCGCCCGCGAAGATGACCCCTTCCTTCTCCCGCCCCCCGAACAGCTCGGAGAACGATACCGGCTGAGTCACCTGGGCCTTGGAAGAGTCGTAGGCGGGGACCAGGCTCAAGGAGGCCGCTCCGGGACCGGCCCCCCGCCTCGCGCCCTCGACCCACGCCTTGACGCTTGGGGGCGGCGCGGAGGAGGTCCCCTCGCTCAGCCCGTAAGGCCAGCTCTCGATGAGCCCGGCGGTCTCGGCGTCCGTCATTACCCGCCCGAAGACAGGTATCGCGGGCATGTTGCGGACCTTAAGCGGCAGCACGGCCGGGAACGCGGCCTCCATCACGCCGCCCCGGGTCGCGAAGACTGCGGCCGGCTTGAAAGGGCCGGTCCTGAAGCGTATCACCCTGTCCTCGGCGAGCGTCTGGCCGAAGACGTCCGGCATGCCCCGCCTGAACGTCACCGCGTAGTCGGTGTTGGGCCTTAAGCGCCCCCACAGCCAGACGGCGGACAAGACGGAGTCGTCTTCGAGAGGCTCCCCGTCGGAAGCGCCCCCCGCCGTCCCCGGCCCGGGAACGGCCCCCGCCGTCTCCGCCCCGGAAGCTTCCCTTGCCGTCCCAGCTCCCTCGGGCCCTTCCGCCGGCTCGGCCGAGCCGGAGGCGTCCGCGCCTCCCGCCCGGGCTGCGCGGGAGCGGGCGATCTGAAGCCAGTGGTCCTTTTGCTCCTTGAACCCCTGGTGCCGCGGTACCACGTCCACGAAGGCGGCGGCCTCGCTCATCCTGACCGGATTGGAAAACCGGAAGCCCCGGTTCGCCGTTTCGGGGTTCTTCACGACAGCGCGGCTGTCCGGGCCCGCGGACGTGTCGAAGCTGCTGAATATCCGGAGAGGCCCGTAGGTTTCCCCCGCCGACACCTGCAGGTCGGCTTCAAGGGGCAAGGCGCCCTCCACGGCGGAGGCGCCCTTCAAGATCACCAGCCGCCACGCGGTCGCCTTGGGGATGTCGGCCGCCGGCGAAGCTTGCAGACGGCGTTCGAAGCGGCCCGGCCCCACCTGCGGCCGGACCCACCTGGCGGGGATCCTTTCCCGCGAGCCCTCCGGCCCCCACTCGAAGAAGGACTTCCCGTTCACCGCCTCCAGGTCAACTGGCTGGTTGAACATTACG
>JAIRZX010000376.1 GCA_031267005.1 Deltaproteobacteria bacterium | reverse complement strand
CCGACCGACGGGACATATTTTAGATCAAATCGCTGCAAAGCAAAAGGGAGCATTTTAGAAAGGAAACCAATTCCTTGATATTGGGCGATTTAGATCGTTTCGGGGCTTCCAGGTTATCGGGTTATCGGGCTTCAGAGTTCCGGGCGCCGAAGAGGGACCGCTTCGGCTTCGGGGCGGCAGGCCAAGCAGAGGCTAACGCGGAGTTAAGGACCGGTAAAGCCCATGCCGGGAAAAGCATAAAACTTGCCAAAGCCTTACGCCCGCCGAACGCTACTCGCCGCGCCCCTCGAAAGGGACGTAACGCCAAAGCCCAGGACGTAACTTACGATTCTTCCCCCGAAAAACCTCGCCTCCCGCGCGTTAGGACGGACACAACCGACGGCCGACAGAGGCCAAAACGCAGCCTGCCCGGAAACCGCTTCCCTTGAATTTGGGGAGGGGCGGTCGCCGGATTCGTCAATAAATTAACCGCCATAACCTGCGCACTCCTTAACATCGTCTCGCTCAGGGGAAAACGGCAACAGGCGATAATGCTTCCCCCGCCGATAAAAGCCAGCAGACCGTTTAAAGCGCGTCCTAACGGCTTCAAACGGCCGCTTTTCAACTGGACCGGCTCACCTCAGTGAGATCCTGGACGTCGCTCCGCACATTCGCGCGGCATGCGGAAAACGACACTCGGAGTATGGAGAAGTCCGCATGCCGCGCGTGGAAAGATGAGTCCCGCGCTCCGGAAGCCGTTCGGCTCAAAAGAAAATGGAACGCTGTGCGCGTTCCCGGTTTTCCGCGCCCGGTTGCGAGGCGTTGCTAAAATGCGAAGCTATAATCTCGCCGCATCCGCAAGCTGGCGTACTCGGGGGCCCGCGTTCAAAAATTACATGCCGGGGGAGCTTTCGAGTAACCCTGGACAAGGAAAGGGCGATAAACTAATATAAGCCCCGCTCGAAACCCCGGAAGGCGGAGGCCGCCTTGAGGCGGCCCCGCGCGAGGTCCGGGGCGAGGAGGTAATCCATGACGAAGACCTACGATCTCGTGGTAATCGGCGGAGGGCCAGCAGGACTTTCCGCCTCGATATACGCGGCCAGGGCGGGGCTCAAAGTCCTTGTCCTGGAGCAGACGATCTCCGGCGGGCAGATGCGCCTGACTGGGACCATCGACAACTATCCTGGCTTTCCGGAAGTAACCGGCGCCGAACTCTCTGAAGCCCTCCATCGCCAAGCCCTCCAACAGGGGGCCGAGCTCGTGGCCTCGGTCGCGAGGAAGTTGCGCCCGGAGGACGGGGGCTTCGTCATCGAGTCCTCCACCGGCACCTACCGTTGCGGCGCCGCAATCGCCGCATCCGGCACCTTCCACAGGAACCTCCCCTGCCCGGGAGCGGAGGAGTTCGTGGGCAAAGGGGTGAGTTTCTGCGCGCTGTGCGACGCAGGCTTCGTCCGGGACGAGGCCGTGGCCGCCGTGGGCGGCGGCAACAGCGCCCTGGAGGAGGCCGACTTTCTCACGAAATACGCCTCCAAGGTTTACGTCATCCACCGCCGCGACGAGTTCCGAGCTGAAAAAGCGCTCCAGGACCGCGCCCGCGCGAACCCCAAGATCGAGTTCGTCCTGAGCGCCGAGATAGACGCCATAGAAGGAAGCGACATCGTGGAAAGGGTTCTCGTACGCGACAAGAAAACAGGCGAGGTGAAGCCCATAAGCGTGGGAGGGGTATTCATGTTCGTGGGGAGTTCTCCCAACGCGGACTACCTCCCCCACGACGTGCTCCGGTCCCAGGGAGGATGGATCGCTACCGACGACAAGCTCCAGACTTCCCTGCCCGGGCTCTTCGCTGCGGGGGACGTAAGGGACACCGACCTTCGTCAGATAGTCACCGCCACGGCGGACGGGGCGCGGGCCGGCATGAACGCTTCCAAGTACCTGGAGAAGACCCACTGAAGAAGAGCTAGCGCAGCGCAACAGCGAGTTTCGCAGCCTGACCCGGGGAACCGGGAAAGATCTCTGAAGCTCCCCTATGCCGCACGGGAAACCGGGCGGGATTTTTGTTTTTGTTGCGCCCCTGGAGTGCTGGGACACGCCTCTGGAAGCAAGGCGAGCCGTCAGGCGGCAAAGCGCACGCGATTGCCAAGAACGGCGTTCCGGCCCCCACGATGGCGAATGCCAAAGGACCCATCTCCCGTCGGAAAGAGGAAAGCCTGCCGAAAAGGCAATGCGGAACGCCGAACGCCCCGGCCATCCCAAAAACGCTGGCGCCTCAGTCGGAAGCGGAGCCGCGGCGGGGAAGAGTTCCAAGCAGCCGTCGCCGGTCCACGGCAAGAGCCGTTGGCAGCCTTCGGGACCCTCGGGGCCGCCGCGCCAGACTGCCGGGCCGCGCCGGGGCCGGAGCCCCGGCCCTGCGGAAAGGACGGCCGCACCGCCGTTGGCCCGATGTCCGCGTCTGCCGGGAACTTGCCCGCGCCTGTTGGGATGCCAGGCGTCCACCGCCCGAAGAAGGCCTGACACCACCGAAAAATGACTCAATCGGCAAACGGCGCGGGGACATGGCCGCCGGGAAGTCCAAGGGTTTGTTCCGGGTGCGGGCCGGGGCTGAGGCGACATGCGGCAATGGCCATCCCCTCCCTCATGGCGCGTTCGACTTCGGGGGGGGCTGGCTTTTCGCAGGGGAATCAAGAATTGATCAAAAATCAGGAATATTGTATATAGAGAAACGGCAATACTGACGCCTCAACTATCTTGATTGCCCAAAGCCGGAATGCGGACCAAATGCCCCAAGATTTACCCGTTCTTCCCCTAGGTCTGGCGGACTTTGAAGACCTGAGGGAAAAACATGCAGTCTACGTTGACAAGACTAAGTATATCACGGACCTTGAGAAAGAGGGCAAGTTCATCTTTTGCGCTCGGCCCCGTCGTTTCGGCAAGTCCCTTACTGTGGATACTCTCGATGCCTTCTACTCGGGACGCAAAGATCTTTTTCAGGGACTCGCAGCTGAAAAAAAATGTGCCCCCCTAATTTTATAGCCTGCCCTGTCATCAGGCTGGACATGTCCGCCGTGGTTGGCGGCGATAGCAAGGAAAACTTGCAAGACCTAATTATGGATCGTCTTGGAATTGTTGCCGAGCGGTATCAAGTATCATTGCACGGTGTTAATTGCGCAAACGCCTTTTCTCGTCTTATTCGGGACGTCCACAAGGCGAGCGGCAAAAAGGCAGTCCTCCTTTTGGATGAGTACGATGCGCCCGTCATAAACATTGTCGGCAGGGAGAAACGTGCATATGATAAGAATTTGGTTATGGATACACGGAGCGTCATGCAGGATTTTTACACGCAGATAAAAGTCGAAGAAAAGCATCTCAAGCTCGCCTTCATTACCGGAGTCACTAAGTTTTCCAGGACAGGCGTGTTTTCCAAGCTCAACAACCTTCTAGATATTTCTCTTGATTCAGACTTCAGCGCATTCATGGGATGCACCCATGAAGAGCTGATGACGTATTTCGCTCCCTTCATTTCCGCTACCGCTCTCGAGCTCGGGATTAGCGAGGAAGAGCTTGTTAACAAACTCAAGGAATATTATGACGGTTTTTCCTTCGACGGAATAAACGAGGTTTACAATCATTTTTCAATCCTTTCTTTCTTCAAGACAAGAAAATTCGGTAACTTTTGGATGGAATCAGGGTCTAACACCGTCATCAGGAAATTCCTGCGAGATAAGGCGCTTACGGTTGACCAGTTCAAGGGCCAGGAAATAAACTACCGTCAAGCTAGGGCTCCCGGGGAAATTGACGCCACTTCGCCTGAAGGGTTCCTCTACCAATCCGGCTACCTTACCCTCCGGGCCACAGAAAGCGGGGCGTATCTCCTGGATTATCCCAACAGCGAGGTGCGAGAGGCGATTTCAACGCTGTTTATGGAAAACTTCACCTCCAACTGGGGGGCAATCGGCAAATCAGGACGGGAACTGGGCGAAAAATTGGCATCCGGAGATATCGCTGGCATGGTAAGGGCCTGTTCAGAAATTAACTGGACATTTTGATTTAATATTTTTAAATTATTTGTTAACTCTACTTAGTACTTTTTGGGGATGGCAAATTTTTTTCATTTGCCCAGATTTTAAATTTTTGACAGTATCTTAGTGATTTTCACTTTGGTGTGTGATATGAAAGCTTGTGTAAT
>JAIRZX010000369.1 GCA_031267005.1 Deltaproteobacteria bacterium | reverse complement strand
CGGCCGGAGCGCCCTCCCGTCCCCTCGGCCCCGGCGGCCGGGAACCCCGCCCGGTCGCTCGGCATGCGTTTCGCCTTAGTGCCCGCCGGGACCTTTTCCATGGGGTCCGCCGAGGGCGGGCCGTTTTCCGCCCGCAACGAGAGGCCGGTCCACCAGGTGACTATTTCCAGGCCATTCTACATGGGGGTCTGCGAAGTCACCCAGGAGCAGTGGACCAGGGTGATGGGCTCCAACCCCAGCGCGGCGCCCCTCGGGGACGGCCCGGTCGAGTCGGTGAGCCACTCCGACGCCTTGGCTTTCGTGGACGCCCTGAACCGGTTCGAAGGCACCTCGCGCTACCGCCTCCCCACCGAGGCCGAATGGGAATTCGCCGCGAGGGGAGGGGCAACTACCGACTATTTCTTCGGCGACGCCCCGGAAGATATCGGCAAGTACGCCTGGCACAAGGGCAACTCCGGGGGCTCCATCCGCCCGGCGGGCATGCTCCTGCCCAACCAGTACGGGCTTTTCGACATTTTGGGCAACGTCTACGAGTGGACCTCCGATCTCTACGACGAGTTCTACTACGAGGTGAGCCCCGCGAGGGATCCCTCTGGCCCGAGCGACGACCGCGAGGTCCGCTCGGTCAGGGGCTGCGCCTGGGACGCGGATTACTACCGGTGCCGTTCCGCCGACCGCGGGAACCTGGCGCCCGGCGAGAGGCTGCCCAACCAGGGTTTCAGGATAGCGTACACAGCCGATTAGGAGGGCCGAAGCGCGCCGCGCGCCGGTTCGCTTAGGAACGCGCAGGTCCTCTTCGGCGTTCCAGGCCGAACCCCAGCGCTTGACCTTCAGCCCCGGCGGCCTCCCGCCGCGCCTTCGCGAGCCGCCGCCTATCCCCTCAGCGAGCGCTCCCGCGCGGATATTCGGACCGATCCGATTCGTTCCCGGCTCTCCCGGCCTTAAGCGCCCCGGCAACGGCGCCCCGGCCAGGCGCCGGGCGTCTCCGCCGGGCGTACACGTCGGCCCCTGGCCGCCTCCGGGAACGCTTCCCGAACCTCCACGCGCCCTCGCCGTGACCGTAATTGGCCGGCCTCGCCGGCGGGGTGTTTTAGCCGGATCTTTTCGGCTATAATCCGGGCGGCCTCGCGCCCCTTCCGGGGCGGGCGGGAGGCGGACGGCTGCGGCCCGCCCTCGCGGCGGGCCCCGGCAGGCGGCGGGCCGCGCCAGGCGCCCGCGCGCGCCTTGCCCCGGGCCACTCCCGCCTCCCAGGCATTATTGCCGGGAAGCGCAGACAAAGGCACGGCGATATTTTTTTGAAATCCCTAACGACCATCGGCGCGGCGTCCCGGCGCCGCGGCAGGGCTCGCCCGTGAGCGCGGCCAAGGCCCCCCGCGAGGCGGGGATCGAGCTGGGCAGGATCTACTGTTGCTTCTGCGTCGTGCTCATACACCTGAACGCTTTCTACCCGTCCCAGCCCGACGTGTCCTGGGCCTGGTCGCTGGCCAAGTGCGCGGCCACGCCGGTCTTCTTCCTCATAGCGGGCTTCTTCTTCGCGGCGGACAAGCCCTTCGGCATGTACATGAGGCGCATCACGGCTCGGGTTATGGTCCCCCTCGCGGCGGTGATGCTCGTAATCGCCCAGTTCACCCCGTGGCTGTCGGGCAAGGGGAGCCTCCTGGACTGCCTGAAGGGCCCTAATTTGGAAAACTTCCTCGTCGTGGGGAGGATCTTCCTCACGACCTGGCCCTACGACTTCGTGGAGGGTTACAACCCCTTCCTGTCGGCGTGGTTCAGCTTCGCGCTCTTCATCTGCTACCTGTTCATACCGTTTTTGAAGATAGTCTGCGCCGGCGATCCGAAGTCCAGGCGGCTCAAACGCTACGTGCTATGGGCGGGCGCCGCGTTCTTCGTCCTCCGCGTGAGCCTCCGCATCAGTTTCCAGGACAGCTACGCCTTCCAGCACCTCGACTGGTGGCTCTCCCAGAAGCCCTTCTACTGGCTGTGGCTCATGACCCTGGGCCACGAGATACGGACGGTGTGGGACCGCCCCGGCTTCCGGGAGAAGTGGCGGAGGAAGATCATGTGGGGCGGCCTCGCCGCCTACCTGGGCGGCGGGACCTTCCTGTTTTTCGTCACCATGGCCTTCAACGTCGCCCCGGACGGCAACGTCAACCAGATCTACTTCGAAAGGGAGTTCGCGCCCTACCTGTTCGCCCAGCTGGGCATGTTCATGCTCTTCGTGGCCCTCGATCCGGGCCGCGGGCTGGTCTCCAAGGCTATCCTGTTCGTCGCCGACAAGACCTTCTACACCTACATCATCCACGAGGCGGTATACCACAAGCTCCTGGCCGTCACCGGAAGCGACCTCACTCGCCTGCGGGGCTACCTGGGCTTCGGGGTCCTGACTTTCGCGGTGTCGACAGGAATCGCCGTGTTCCTGAAGCGTATCGAGAAGGCCGTTTTAGCCTTCATAGCCTCGCGGAGGAGGCCTTCGGAGGCCCAGGGCTCCGCCTGAGGGCGGGGGGCGACGGGGGCGGGCCGGGACGCGCGGCTTACGCTGGCCCGGCAGGCCGCGGCCGATCCGCTTGCGATCCGGAACCGGTTCATGGGCGCGGCCCCGTCCGCGGGCGCTTCGGCCCCGCAGCGCGGCCGGGCTTCAGCCAAGGCCGGCCGCGGCGCGCCCTCAATAGAGCCGCAGGGGGAGCGAGTGGTTTCTGCCGTCCGGGGCCGTCATGGTAAGGGCCAGAAGCCTTCCGTTGCCCATGGGGAGATCCATGGACAGGACGTTCGATCCCGGCGCGGCGTTCAACGAGGCCTTGAATAGCTGGGTCTCGGCGGGCTCGCCGGGTTCCATCAGGCTGAAGGACGCCTGGCCGCCATCCTTCAGGAAGTAGGGTACCTGGTAGAGCCCGCTGTCCGGATGGCGCCGGATCACGTGGGCGTCGTCGCGGTACTTGGCGCCCCGCAGAAGCCTGGTGATCACCGCCTCGGGGAAGCCGTCCTCCAGCTTCGGGGGGAAGAAGCCGAGGCGGTCCAGCCCGTCCCTTATCTCCCTGTTGGCCATGAAAAGCCGCCACGGGAGCCCCGAGCGGTAGTTCTCGATCATGACGACGATGGGGAGCTGGTCGATGGCGAGGTAGTGCGGGCTCACCCAGTCGTCCTTCAGGCTGACCGAGTCCCTGGGCCCGAACCAGCTCCAGACCAGGTCCTTCAGCCTGGTGGAGAGGAAGGCCAGCACTTCCATGGAGTAGTGCGGGGTGTAGGGCATGGAGGACAGCGCGGCCGTCGGCGCGAGTATGCCCTGGTCGTTCAAGGGCGAGAACACGCCGTAGCCCGCGTCGGGCTTCTGGCTCGCGGTAAGCCCCCAGAAGCCCTCGGAGTAGCGGTTGGCCCTGGGGGCGTGCACGGTGCAGTACTCCCGGTTGGACAGGGCCTGCTTGACGTTCCTTATGAAGTAGCCGCTCGGCACCGCCCTGTCGGCCAGGCGGCGGGGGTCCAGGCCCAGGAACGAGTAGTGCGCGGTGAAGAGCGGCCCACCCCCCGGGGGGGCCCCTTCTATCTGGTAGCCGAAGACCGCCCTCTTCCGGTAGTTGGGGCTCTGGTACCAGAATTCGAAGGCCTTCGGGTCGATGGGGTGCGTGGGCGAGGAGGCGGCGAGGACGTAGGCCACGAGCGCCTCGTTGTAGCCCTTGACCCTCAGGCCCAGAAACCCTCGCCTGGGCGACCAGTGCCAGAAGATGCCCGCGTTCTGGTTGTCGGTGAAGAACTGCCAGTCCACCGCCTCCCAAATCCTGGTCGCCTGGGCCCGGAACTCCTCTTCCGCCCCCGGGCCGTTGAAGTAGCCCCTGGCTATCAGGAGTCCCTGGACGAGGAAGGCCGTCTCGACCACGTCGATCACGTCCTTGCCGTCCTCGAAGTCGAAGGGCTCGGCCGTCTTGCCGTTCATCCAGTGGGGGAAGGCGCCGTGCCATTCGGGCTTGGAGGCGCGGACGAGGTAGCCCGTGATTTTAAGGAGCCTTTCGACCGCCTGTTCCCGGGTGACCCAGCCGCGGTCGGTGGCGACGACCAGGGCGGCTATGCCGAAGCCCGTGCCCGCCATGGTCACGGGCTTGACTTCCCAGCCGAAGTCTGCCTCGAAGACGGCCCCGGAATCCGGGTCCCCGAATTCCCAGAAGTACTTGAAGGCCTGGCTCTGGATGGCGTCAAGGGCCTCGCGGTCCAGGAGCAGGGCCCGGTCCGTCTCTGCCGCCGCCTCCGTGGGGTTAAGCGCGGCCTCCGCGAAGAGCGCCAGTGAGGCGAGGGCGGCCAGGGCCGCGGCCCGCAGGCCGGAGGGCTGCGGGCGGGGGGGCAGAGGGGCAGGGGGGAGGGGAGAGGCGGTGTCGGCTGTTCTGGACATGTGTCCGCAGTTGGCGCGAGGCCGGAAATGGGTGGGGTCGGGAATGCCTG
>JAIRZX010000238.1 GCA_031267005.1 Deltaproteobacteria bacterium | reverse complement strand
GTTCCGGACGGGCCGGAGCCGGGCCGGGGCGCCTTTCTGCGGGAGCACCAGTTTCGCGCGCGGGCATATCCGTCGTTCGGCGGCCTTAGTCATAGTTCTTGCGCGAGGAAACCCCCGGTGCTTGCTCCGGGGAGGAATCGCGCTCTCCTTCGTGTGGCGTTTAGATGCAGATCAGCTCTTATCGGTCTCCCTGTACGGCTCCGTCCGCCAGCTGTAGCCGTTTCCCTTCTGGAGCAACTTCGGGCGCGGGCCGGGGACGGTCAGGGGAGCTTGTCCCGGCGCGGGGCCGCTGCGGCGGAAGCCGCCGCCGGTCCAGCCGCCTCTTCGGGAGGCCGGGCCCCCGCTGCGAGCCGGGAGAAGAACGCCTTGTCCACCCTTCTTAAGGAGCGCGTTTCCGTCACAGTGAAGCCGACGCCAAGGTCGTGCATGAGCTCCGCCACTTGCCAGGCGTCCGTGGCTTTGACCGCCGGGTTGAGCTTTTCGAAGAATATGAAGGCCGAGCGGCTCAAGGGCCCTACGGCGAAAAGCGCCCATTTCTTGCAGCCCCTTTCCTTCATCTTCGAGGCGAAGGCCCTTATCTTTCCAATGGCCTCCGGGTACTCAGAGCCGTGCATGGCGAAGTGGGGCAAGCCGTCCGGAGCGCCGGCCGGGCCCGCCGCGGCCCGGGAGAGGAAGCCTGCCAAGGCGTGGAAACCCGCCTTGCCGAGCTTCCGCACCAACTCCGACGTCCGCGATATCTCCCTGTTCCGGAGCTCCATGGCCGCCCGCTTGGCGCCCGCCCGCGCCGAGGCGGACATGGCCTGGCTGTCGCCGAGGCTCAGGTCCCCGGGCATCCTCATGAGCCCTGCGCGGGCGAGGGCCTCGCCGCCCGTGGCGAGCGCCTTGTGGCCCTCGGGGGTGAGCCGGTCCAGGAATGTTTCGCGGGACATCCTCTTTAAGAAGCCGGCCTCTTTCAGTTGGGTGATAGCGGTGCGGAGTTTTTCGTGGAGGCCCTGGTCGTAGGGGTCCGGGGGCGGATCCCCGTTCCTTTCCCTTTCCTCCGCGATGAACTCGAAGGCCGGGCGCATGAGCGCCGTCGTCGTGGCCTGGGCCCGTCCCGCCATGCCGGCGGCCGCGCGGAGGACCGCCAGGGTGAACTCGGGGGCGGTGGCGAAGGTGGCCCCCTCCACGGGCGGGGGAGGGCTCTTCTTCCTCCTCTTCCTGCGGCTGGCGGGGGGCGCGTCAAGTCCGGGGGTGTCCGGTCCCTGAGCTTTAAGGGAGCCGTCGCCGGAGCCGCCGGAAGGCTTCGGGGCGTGTTCCGCTTCCGGGGAACTCTCCGGGGCCGCGTCCGCCGCCGCGGGGTGGGCGGACGCCTGGGAGCTGGCCGGAGCGCCTCCCGCCGGCGCCCCGCCGTGTTTGGAGGGCCCCGGCTGAATGCCGACGGGAGCCTTCCGGGGGCCTGCGGCCGCTTGGTCCTCGGCCGCCCCGGCCGCCCGCGCGGCCTTGACTGCCGCCCGGCTACCGGCCTCTTGGCCCCCTGCCGCCCCGGCCGCCCGCGCGGCCTTGACTGCCGCCCGGCTACCGGCCTCTTGGCCCTCTGCCGCCCCGGCTGCCCGCGCGGCCTTGACTGCCGCCTTAACTGAGGCCTCGCCATTTAGGCGCTTCAGTCCCGCCTTGCTGGCGATTATCTCGGCCTTCCGCTCCTCCTTGGCACTGGGCCCGGGCCTGAGGCGGGTCAGGAAGGCTGGCTTCCCGTTCTCATGAGCCGTCCTGGAGGCTTCTGGCTTGCGGCGCGCCTGGGCCCCGGCCATATTAGCCTCGCGGGGCGCTTCGATGGCAGCGGCCTTGCGGGCTGGCTGCGGGGCGGCTTTTCCGGCCCCTCGGGCGGCCTTGGGGGCCTCGGCCATCTTAGCCTCGCCCGCAGCCTGGTTTTCCGGCGGCCTTACCAATGCAACCCTCCCGGGAGCTCCAAGGCCGGCCAGTCCCGCTTCCCTCTCCGGAGCGGCGGCCGGCGCGGCTCGTGCCCGGCAACGTCGGCGTCAGCCTCGGCGAAGCGGCAACTCGGAAACTCGCCGCCGGCACCCGGTTCTATGCCTCGGATCGGGACGAGCTTTGGCAGGGAGCGGGAAAAGTCCGGGATCCCGTTCCCTGAACGCCCTAAGCCCGGCGCCGTCGCGGGCTTAGGGGCCGGATTAGGCGGGGCGGCGGAGGGATCGGCGGCGGCGCCGGGGGAGCGGGACGGCGGGACGGCTTCAGTCGGCGCGGGGATTTCTATGCGGCGGGTGCTAAACATGGCAACATGGCGTCGGATGGGGCGGCCCGGCCCGGGCGGGTACGCCCCGGCCCAGGGGGCGGCGTTATACGGAAAGTCTAGGGAGGCCGAGTTCGCCAACTACGCGGCCGGGGTCCCGCGAAGGGGACTGGCCGCGGCCGGGGAAGCGGCTCAGGCGGGCGGGCCATCGGAACTAGCCGCGGGGTAGGCGGGGGCGGCCGGGAGCATTCGGGCGGCCGGTCCGGACGCTACGATCGGGGGACGATAGAGCGGCACTCAATAATAAGCCATTGGCTTGTAGCATGCAAGCCAGCCCGCAATTCTGGGGTATAGAGATAAAAAGACACCTGCTAAAAAAATCGTTGAATTTCTATTTTTATCAATATCATTACTTGGTGACTTTGTATCCGTTTATGGAGGGAAGCCTTGGCAAGAGGTTTAGAATGGAGGGGGCTAGAATGAACTAGCTTTGTTTGGAGGGCTGGAGGGAAGTGGGTCTGGAAG
>JAIRZX010000215.1 GCA_031267005.1 Deltaproteobacteria bacterium | reverse complement strand
ACTCTTCTGGCCATAGAACACCTCCTTATCTCTATTAATCTATAACTAAAATTAATCTTAAAGTCAACTCTGATCAAATGCAATGATTCCGGAAATCTTGAATGCAACTTGGAATTAGCAGATAGTAGGCCAGTTCCTTATGCGTGCCTTGCAACTTAGGACCTCCAGGGGACGGCGGCCGGACTCTTCGCGCCCGCCCATGCGTTTCGCGTGCGAGCGGCGTTCGGCTTAGCCCGCCCCTTGTGGCTTACGGCGTGGGGCCCCCGAGGACAGCGCACCGCCATTTCCGGAGGGCCTGGCGGAGAGCCCTGCAGAGCCGAGCCCAAGAACCCCAAACACGCCGAGTCATTTTCACTGAAGGGCAAAGCCGTCCGGACGAGGCCCGCTCTGGCCACAAGGGCAAGTGGCCCAATCCCCCAAAGGCCGAGCTGAACGGCAACTACCCCTTTCCGGCGTAGAGGACTACGGTCGGGGCGCCGTGGCGCCCTCCCGCGTCTTCGTGGCCAAGCTGGAGGGCGGCGGCAAGCTCGGCTCCCCCGTCTGGTCGACGGCGCGGTGGAGGCGAACGGGCGCTGAAGCCGACGGCAGGAACGGCGAACACGAGCTACGGCCCCTGCGGGAAGTGTCTGATTGCCGGGTGGTCGGGCGCCAAGCTTGATGTCGCCGTTCCCCGGCAAGGCTCGATAGCCGCCGCCGGGACCCTTGGGGCCCACCCGCCCGGCGGCCCGTCCGCGACGAGGCCGGTGTCCTGCCCCTGCTGGAAGGGCGAAGGCCGTAAACGGGAAGCAATGCGCCGACATGGCCGCCGGGGAGTCCAGGGCCTTGCTCCGGACGCCGGCCGGGGAGGAGGCGGTATGCTTCGCAGGAAAGAGCAAACGCTGCATGAGGTTCTTGAGGATCTGGGCATACCGGGGGCCGGCCTTAAGCCCGTGCTCGGACCCAAGCTCAAGCTCAAGCTCAAGCTCAAGCTCAATCCCAAGCCCAAGCACAGGCCCAAGCCCAAGCACAGGCCCAAGCCCAAGCCCAAGCCCAAGCACAGGCCCAAGCCCAAGCACAGGCCCAAGCCCAAGCCCAGGCACAGGCACAGGCACAGGCACAGGCCCAAGCCCAAGCCCAAGCCCAAGCCCAAGCCCAAGCCCAGGCACAGGCCCAAGCCCAAGCCCAAGCCAAAGCACAGGCACAGGCACAGGCCCAAGCACAGGCACAAGCCCAAGCCCAAGCCAAAGCCAAAGCACAGGCACAGGCACAGGCCCAAGCACAGGCACAAGCTGACGAGCTCTCAGTTAACTATGGGGATAGTTTTCATGAACACGATGGGCTGAAAGAAACAAAAAAGTCAAAATACTGTCAAAGTACGGTGAAACTATGCTCCAAACATGATTTTTTGCCCTATTTCGCCCTCAAATTTTCTTGCCAACCCGTATTGGGGTTAATTCTCAATTCCGGGCACGACACGGCGAATTATCCTGGCGGGCGTTGTAGACGAGACTCTATTCACCTTCTTGGGCCAATTGGACCAACATGGCATATTTCCGCGGCGTCAAACATCAGAGGGGGTCCGGGAACCCCGGAGCCAAAGGCAAAACGGGGTTTTCCAGGGTTAGCGTAAAGTGCGGCGGGGAAAGGGCCGCATAAAAAAGCCCCCGGCTTTCTGCCGGAGGCTTTTTCCGCTTTCTGGTCCGTTTTCCGTTATGGGTCTGGTCTGGTCTGGTCTGGCCTGGGCTGGGCTGGCCCTGAAGCGGATACCGGCGGACCGCCCGTTTGCGGCGGCAAGGCGGAGTCCGGAAATGGCCGGTCGAAAGGGGAAGGGGGGTCACCTTAAAAGCCGTCCGGGCCTAATGCGCGGCGGAGTGGCCTTTCCTGGCGGCGGCGTTCTGGTGGTCCGCGAGGAAGGCCGCGAGGCCCTTGTCGGTGAGCGGGTGCGACGCTAGCTGCTCTATAACCTTGAAAGGGATGGTGCAGATGTCGGCGCCGATCAGGGCTGCCCTCAGCACGTGCTGGGGGCTCCTTATGCTCGCCACTATAACCTCGGTCTCGAAGGCGTAGTTGCTGTAGATGGAGACGATGTTTTCGACCAAATCCATGCCGTCCTGGCCTATGTCGTCGAGGCGGCCCACGAAGGGGCTGACGAAGGCCGCCCCGGCCTTCGCGGCCAGGAGCGACTGCAGCGGCGAGAACACCAGCGTGACGTTAACCGCCACCCCCATCTCCGCCAACTCCCTGGTAGCCGCGAGACCCGGCATGGTGAGGGGGAGTTTAACTACCACGTTGGGGGCTATCTCGGCGAGGGTCCTGGCCTCCTCCACCATGGCTTCCGTATCGGTGGCGAGGACTTCGGCGGAGACCGGCCCTTCGGACAGCTCGCAAATCTCCTTGATCCTTTCGGCCTGGTCGGAAATGCCCTCCCGGGCCATGAGGGAGGGGTTGGTGGTGACCCCGTCCAAGAAGCCGAAGGTGGCGCAGCGCTTGATCTCGTCTATGTTGGCGGTGTCCAGGAAAAACTTCATGATCTCCCCCAGGCCGCTCGGCGGCCCCTGAAGGGGGCGGCGGCGGCCGGACGGGGACCCGGAGGTGCCCGGGCCCCAAAATATTGCGTTCCAACGGCCAAAAAAATACCACCCGGGGAGAGGAGGTGTCAAGACGGCGGGAGGCAGGGTGCCCGTGCCCTGCGAGGGCCTCGCTCCCGGCAAGGACGGGGTATCAGCCCGCCGGGAGAACGGAGCTGTGTCTGGCTGGAAGGGGACGAGGTGTCCGCCCGCAGGTTCGGCGCGCCGCTCACGGGAGAGCGGGCGGTATGCTCGGGAGGCGCAGGGGGCGAAGTGGCGGGTTCGGGACAAAGGCGGCCAGTGCGGAGCAAGGGAGCGCATCTGGGTCGGCAGGGAAGTGGAGTGGAGTGGAGTGGAGTGGAGTGGGATTTGGGCGGAGCGGGAAAAAGTCTCCTAATTCTGGGTTGCCACATTCTCAAATTGTTGTCCCGCAACCCTTCCTGGGAAATGAACCCTGACTTTTTAAGGCATCGCGGGCGGGGCAGGGTGCCCAACACTGGGCAGGGATTCCAGCCGTCCTTCATGAGGCCGCCATCCTGCCTTCCGTTCTCCGGGGCCTCCAACCAGCCGTCCTTACCGCCATTCCGCCCTTTCGGCCCTCCGGCTCCCCATCATTACTGCCTTCCGTCCTTCAATCCTTCATTCCTTTCGTCCTTTGCGGCCTTTCGTGCATCCAGCCTTCCGTCCAGGCTGACCATCCGGTTTTCGCTCCGATCCGCCGGAGCCGCCAGCTCGGGGCCGGGGCCCGAAGACGGGGGTGCGGGAGGCGGCGCCCCGCTGAAGGCCTGATGAAGCTTCGGGGCGTCTGTAGTTTGATCAAAAGAGTGATATTTGGTATGGTATTTGAAGGAATTCCATAATCGGCCCCCGAGGCTTGAGGCCTGGGGGCGCCAGTTGCGGCGCCTCGCGGCGGAACTGTCCGCGGCGGCGGCGGCCGGATCCGCCGAAAGGATTTGTGCATTATTATGGGTGACGCTCTCTTGCTGGAGCGGTTGCTTGCCGAGCTGGACAAGTTCGGAAGCCACGTCAGAAGGTTATCCCTCAACTTGATGCGGGACGCCGGCCGGATCCTGATATACGTGAAGGACGAACGGGGTTTCGTCAACGGCTTGGCCAAATTGGACGCCCTTTCCGCCGAACCGACGGCCCGGCGGCTGGACGAGGCCTGGGCGCTTTTGCCCTCCCTCCCCGAAGGGGAGAGGCCCGCCGCCGAAACCAGACTGCTCGTGGCCAGGAACGCCTACGCCTGGAGCCTGGCCGCCTCCGGCCGCGCCAGCGAGGCGCGGAACGCCTTGTGCTCCGGGACGGGCCCCTTCGGAAAAGGGGGCGGCGCCGTCAGGGACGCCGACCTGGCCATGTGGATGCTGGCCAGGGCGGCGGGTCTGGGCGATTTCCACGAGGTGGCAAGGATCTACGCGCTCTTGCCCGAGCCCTTCCCCGAGCCCTTCCCGGAGGGTTGCGGGCCGCTCGGCCGCTCGGGGCTGGACGGGTCCGACTGCGGCCCGGCCTCGGACCCGGGCGGGAAGTCTGCGAGGCTGGAGCTCGCCTGCGTAAAAGTCCGCGCCATCCGCCTCATGACGCACGCCTGCTTGTCCGGGGCGAACGAGATCGATCCGGAACCCTTCCTGGCGGAAGCGACGCGTCTGCTTTCTTGCGCGTGGCGCGTATGGCGATCCGAGGCTCCCTCGGCCGAGCTCCCGACCCAGAGCTGCATCTCGATTTGGCATGCTTATCCCTACGAGGACATGGCCCCAGACGACCCCCTGGCCGCCCGCCGCCGCGGGCGAGGCGCCCCGCCCCCGTACAAGGTGAAGGCCGCGACGGCCGTGGGGGATCTGGCGCTGTTCGAGTGGCTTGCCTTCGTGGACGTCGTCACCAGGCTCCGAAACATAGGGGCGCTCACGCGCCTCCGCAACGCCTTCGAAGGGCTGTGCGGCCCCCCTCCGGAGGAGGCCGCCCCGGGCGACCCCTACGGACCCCCCGTCGCCTCGCCCCACTGGAGGGAGCCGAGCAAAAACGACCGCATCCGCGCGGCGGAGTTCGCGGGCGCCGCCTGCTCCATCCTGTGCGGGAAAGGCGGCTTTCCGGACGAGGTCGAACATTATCTCCTGTACCTCCAGGGCACGGGGTCCCTCACGGTGACCTCAATCCGCTCGGAGGTGTTAAGCGATCTGGTGCGGAGCCGCGCGCGGGCCCGGGATTTCGCCGGCGCGACGGCCGACTGGGACCGCTTCGCGCTGATGACCGGCAAGGTCAGGGCCGATGCGATGAAGGCCCCGGCCCTGGAGGCCCTCGCGAAGGCGTTCACCGAGGAGGGCGAACTCGACCGGGCCGTTTACTATTGCGACATTCTCATGAAACTCCCCAGGGGATACATCACCACTTACTCGGTGCTCTCGACGGTCGAAGGGCTCTTGGCCCGGCTCGAAGAGGCCGGCGGCTACGGCGCCGCGATCACCAGGATCTGGAAGGCGGCCTGGCGCCTGGAGCCCGGCGATAAAATTTCGCGGGACACCCAGTACCGTTGCTCGGTCCGCTACATACGCCACATGGCCTCGACCGGGAACGAGGACGAGGCCATTGACACCTTCAAGGCCGTGGGGGGCTATTACCGCTTCGCCGACTCCGACCGCTCCGCGCTATGGGCCTCCGCGGCCCTGTCCATCGTGAAGGCCCTGACGAAGGCCGGACGCCGCCCGGAGGCCCTCCAGATGGCCTTCGGGCTGAAGAAGGCCGCCGCTGAGTACCCCTGTCTCCAGAAGTCCGGCGAAGAGATAGAAGCCTGCATCCGGGAGGCGCGCACCCTCCAATAGGGGGAGGCTTGCCGGGGGCCCTCGCTTCGCGCCGGGGCCTCCGTCTGCGGGTCCCGGCCCGTGGGCCGGCTCTCCGCCGCCGGGCGCTTCGGCCCCGGACAAAGGACCCGCCCGTTCGGCTCTGAGGGGCAGCCCCGCCCGAATCCGGTCCCGTCGGCCCCGTCTCGAGCCTCCCGGCCTTGCTTCGCACCCCGCTTCCCGGCCCTCGGCCCATGCCGCCTAAGGCCAGTTCCCCGGCCCCGGCCCTTGCGGCTTAAGGCCGGTTCCCCGGCCCCGGTCCTTGCGGCCTAAGGCCCGTTCCCCGTTCCCCGTTCCCCGTTCCCCGGTCCCCGTTCCCCGTTCCCCGGACCCCGGACCCCGGACCCCGGACCCCGGACCCCGGACCCCGGACCCCGGACCCCGGACCCCGGACCCCGGACCCCGGACCCCGGACCCTGCGGCTCCAGGCCTGTTTCCCGGTCCCCGCGCGGGGCCTTATGCAAGCGCGCGCCGGTCCGCCTCTCTCCGAGCAGCCCCCGGGCCGCGTTTGCCCCTCCTTCCCCCCTTCCCAGTATCCCCCCGTACCGCCGCCCGCCTTCCCGGCTGGCGGCCCCCCGTCCGGCGCCGGGACCCCGCGCGCCGGAAAGCGCACTTTACAACTAGCCCAGGCTGACGCATAATTTCTCCCGAACGCGCGGCGGATTATGCCGTTTCCGATACGGGACCGGGTAAGTTTTACTCGGTTGCGGGTAAACGTTACCCGCTTTCGGGCTTCGGCGGCCCGGCGTCCCTTTTCGCCCCGGGCGCCGCGCCCCGCGAAATTTGCCTTTTCCGGCCCTTGGCGAGTAAATTGCAATCGCTCTACAGGCTAACCAGTACTCCCCCCCGGCCCCGGGCCGGCGGCCGCGCCCGGCGGAAGCTTCCCGCCCGAGGAGCCTCATGATTCACTCCGAGACCGGGGCCGCTGGCCCCGGAGCCAGGGCCCTCGCCTTCGTGAAGGGCCACAAGAAGATAACCGCAGTCGTCCTTCTGTTCGCTGGCCTGACCGCGTTCCGCCTCGTGTCGGGGAACGGCGCCCCGCAGTTCGGCGGTGGCTTCGGCGGCGAGGCCGTCTACGTGGAGCTGACCCAGCCCGAATTCGGGACCATAAGGGAGCTGGGGCTCTACTACGGGACGCTCTCCGCCCCGAGCCGCTTTTCCCTGGCCCCGAAGATAGGCGGGGAGATCCGCGAGATGCTCGTGGACATAGGCGACCGCCTGGAAAGCGGCCAGGTGGTGGCGGTCATAGACGACGACGAGTACCTCCTCGCGCGCGACAGGGCTTACCTGGCCGTCACCCTGGCCCAGGCCCAGATGGCCGAGGCCCAGGCCAACCTGCGTCTCGCTACCAACGACATGGCCCGACAGGCCAACCTCTCCCGCAAGAGCGTCGTGGCGGCGAGCGAGCTCGAGGCCGCCGAGAACCGCCTCCTCCAGGCCGAAGCCCGACTGGGCGTCGCCGAGAGCCAGATCGCCTCCGCCCGCAACCAGCTGGCCGACGCCGAGCTCCGGCTCTCCTACACCAGGGTGACCGCCAGCTGGCCGGCGGGCGACCCCGCCTCCCCGTCCGAAGCCTCCGCACCGGCCCCGCTCGAGGTCCCGCCGTTCCCGGCCCCCGCCTCCGGCCCCGCCGGCGAGGACCTGGCGGCGGCCGCCGCGTCCATAGAGGCGGCAGGCGGGCCTTTCGGGGAGCTGGGGGCCTCCGTCGAGGCCGCCGCCTCGTCCCTGGCCGCGCTGTCGGGGGACGACGGCGCCCCGCCTTCCGCGGGTCCCGCGGCTTCCCCCGCCTCCCCCACCGCGTCGGCCCCGCCCGCCGCGTCGGCCCCCCCCACCGCGTCGGCCCCGCCCGCCGCGTCGGCCCCCCCCTCCGCTTCGGCCACCCCCA
>JAIRZX010000200.1 GCA_031267005.1 Deltaproteobacteria bacterium | reverse complement strand
GGGGGGGGGGGGGGCGGGCCTGGGCGGGGGAGGGCAGGGCAGGGTGGAGGCGGCGCGTCTCCTCGCGGACGGATACGAAGAATACTCAGACTGTATCAATCAATCGTAACGATACTTTTAAGGTTAACATTGCGCTGATCAAAAAAAGTTAACGTTGCCAATTCATCTAATACTGCCAGATTTATTTTCTTTTGCGCATTATTCCATATTCCTATCTTTACCTTGATTATATACTATTTTTTCTCGATATCTGAACTGAGCGCCACAATATTGACTAGTACATATTTCTATACACTAACGTATTATAATATTGCTTAAGGCATTCCGCATGCCACCGGCAGCGCGAGGCGAAGCGCCCGAACCGGCCGTGACTCTTTCGGGCACCGTTCCTGCCCCTCATCGTGAATCCGCCGTAACGGACGGCGCACCGCCTGCGCTGTCGCCATCCCGTTGACTTAAGCCTCCATTTCGACTGTTTTGACGGGCCCCGCCACGCGCGAAGGGCGCCCGACAAGGAGCAGCACGACGCAAGTGCCAGACAAGCTAAACGATCCCATGATGGAAGACTTTTACCTGTCCCGTGCCCCTTTGGCCTTGGAGCGCCTCCTTGCCGGTGGCTAGGCGGCGGCTTTGCCCGTCCTCCAGGAGCGCTTGGCCGCTTCCGAGGCGTCCCTCGGCCCCGATTCTCGCCCGACGCTCCTTCTCGCGCACGACGTGGGAGTTTCCCTTTTGGCGCTGGGCGACCAGCGGGGTGGCGCGGCGCAGCTGTCGCCTTCCCTGGAGGGGCTTGAGAGGACGGCGGGGCCCGACGACCCCGACGCGCTCGTCGCGGCAGACAGCCTGGGCGAGGCCTTCGCGAGCCTGGGCGAGCACGCCCGCGCGAAGGGGCTTCACGCGAGGGCGCTTGTCTGCCGCGAAAGGCTCTACTGCCCGACGCACTTCAAAACCTTGACCAGCCTCATGAACCTCGCCGCAGCCCATTTGGGGCTGGGGCTTTTCCAGGAGGCGCCGGAACCCTACGCGAGGGCTCGCTCCGGCGCCTTGGAGACGCTCGGGCGGAACAGCCCCAGGACCCTCAAGTGCCTGACCTGCCAGGGGCAGGCTCTCGCGGGGACCGGCGACTTGGCCGGGGCCCGGGAGGTTTTGGAGCGCTCGCTCGCCCTCCACAACGAGGTTCTGGGGCCTGCGGCCCAGGGGACCTTCGACGCGGCGGACGAGTTGGCGAAGGCATTAACGGCCACGGGCAGCCGCCGGGAAGCCTGCGAGACGGTTTCCGGGGCGTTGGCTGGGGCGCAGGGCCGGTACGGGCCCGTTCATCCGAACACCCTGAGGTACAGGACCCATCTGGGAATAGCCCCGTCCTCGGCGGGGGAGCTGGAGGAAGCGGGCGCCACGCTCTTCAAGGCGCTGGAGGGTTGCCTGAAGGTCTTTGGCCCAAGCCACTCCAGCACCGTAAACACCACCTTGAATCAGTTCAGGGTCATGAGGCTCAAGGACGGACCCGGACCGGCGCGGCAATTGCACGAGGACTTGTCCCAGGCCCTGGACGTGTGCTCGGGGCCGGACAGCCCCGACGCCGTATCCGCCGCGGGGGCGCTGGGCAAGATCCTGGCGGAGTTCGGCGAGCGCGATCGGGCGGCGGGGCTCTTCTGGCGGGTGGAAGCCCACCGTGAAAAGGCCTACGGGCCCGCCCATGCCGAGACGGTGAAATACATGGGCTTTCCGCGGGCCGTCCTGAACCGCATGGGCGACAGCTTCGGCGAGATGGAGGTTTTCTCCCGCGTCATATACGCGTTCGGGGAGAAGCTCGGGTTGAAGCCCCCGGATCCGGAGCGGGTACCGAGAGCCCCGCACCGGCGGGCAAACGTTTCCGGGCCCGCGGAAGCCCTCCGCCTTTTGGGCGGCGCACCCGCCCCGCGCGGCTCCCTTCGCGGCTTCGTCCGCTGTACCCCGCGGAGCGACGGCCCGCGAAAACCCGCTAAATACCGAAGGGAGGAAGAAATAGCGGACGGACGGGGTTTCCTTCCCGTGCGCCCGCTCCGTTACTGGCTCTAACGCTTCGTCCCGCATGGCCGGGGAGGGGCGGCGCGGCTTTCCGGGTGGAGTCGGCATGGAGGGCCCTTCCGGCTCCTTCCGCACCCTGGCCCCCCGTGCCGCCCGCCCGCTGGTCTCTTCCGGGACCCGTCCGCTCGGTTTCCCGGCCGGGCCCCCCGGCGCCCGGAACGGGGACAGTTCCGCACCTAGTCGGCGGGGGAGAAAGCGGGCGAGGGCCCCGCCGCCCCCGGGGCGAAAGCCGCGCTCTTCAAAAGATCCGGGCGGACCTTGCGGAAGAACGAGACGCAGAACATGCACACGATTCCTTCGATGACGGCTACGGGGAGGTTCCCGGCCACTACCGCCCAGGCGAGGGCCACGTACTGGCCCTGCTCGCCCGAGAAGTACAGGGCGGCGCCCGCGAGTAACCCCGAGAGGAGTACCGGGAGCGCCCCGCACATAAAGCCGGAGACCGAGGCCGCGGCGGGGTTCCTGCCGTTGACGCCGGGGCGCAGGAGCGTCCCGAACAGGGCGGCGGGGCCCGCCATGGTGAAGGTGTTCACTCCCAAAGTGGTCAGGCCCCCGAAGCCGAAAAGGATTCCCTGGAGCAGGAGCCCGAAGAAGATGACCGGGAAGGCCGCCCTCCCCATCATGAGGCCGATTAGGCCGCTCAGGATGAGGTGGGCCGAGCTGGGGCCGATGTTCACGTGGATGAGGGACGCGGTGAAGAAGACGGCAGACAGCACGGCCGCTTTGGGGGTGTCCTCGTCCTTCACGGCCTTCAGCCCGGCCGCCAGGCCAGCCAGTGTGAGGGCCGCGCCGGTCAGGAGCACCGGCGCCGAGAGTACGCCTTCGGAGATGTGCATCTTGTAATCAGTCCTTCCGGCCGGGGGCCCCCGGCCTTCTCTTGAGCCACAGGACGAGGCCGCATACGCCGGCCACCCAGCCCAGGCCGCCCACTATCTCGCGGAGGCCGGGCGTCCCGCCGTCCCTGGCCTCGGCCAGGGCGCGGACGACGGGGCTTATCTGCGCCTTCAACTCCTCTCGGACGACTGCGCGCAAGGTCTCCTCCGACACGCCCGCCGGGGCGCCGGGGGACGCCGCCTCGCCCGAGGCGCCAGCCCCATCCGCCGCGGCGCCGTCCGGCGAGGGGCCGGAACCGGTTGCGGCGGGATCGGCCCGGCCGGGCCCCGCCCCGCCTTCGGCGGCCGAGGGCGCGCCGGGCCTGTCGGCGGCAGGGAGCGTGAACTCCCCGCGATGGCCCTCCCCGGCCAGCACTACGAACTTCAAATCGCCTTCGCCGGGGGGCGCCGGGAAGCAGCGGTTCCCGTCGGCGCCCGTCGAGGCGGATCCGATCTCCGTCCCGGAGGCGTCCTGCATGGCGATCCGGCCGTCGACTACGCGGTTCTTGCGGGTGAAGTAGCTCTCGGTGCAGATCTCGTCCCCGTTCGCGTAGGCGAACACGTATACGGCGTGTGCGAAGGCGGGGGCGGAAGGGGCAATTGCGGAACACAGCGCGAGGGCAAAGGCGGCGAGCGCCGGGCCGCCGAGCGTAACTGCGCCAGGTGTCGGGGCAGTCGGCGCATTCGAGGGGAGCCCCGTCGCGTCGCCCCTCCGCCCGCGGGGCCCCGCGGCGCCGGACGACGGGGCGCGGAGCCCCGTCAGGCCAGGGGCCGCCCCGCGCGTCCCCGGAACGGCGGCGAGCGGGTTCCGGGCCAGGCAGTTCCCCCTCACTGGGCAGCCTCCGAGGGCCTGAACTCGTGGAAGTAGACCCACAGGACGGCCCCGAGCTCGACGTCCTTGTCCTGGCCGTCGGACTTTAGCTTGTAGTCGGCGTCGTTCAAAGCCGCGAATCCCCACCAGCCCGGAGCGGGTGGCGTGAAGGCGAAGTTGCCGTTCTCGTCGGTCAGCGTCACTTGGGTCACCATGGACTCGGAGGGGGCGTCGCCTTTCCTGTCCGGGCCCGGGTACCACTCTACCTCGACCTCCCCGTTCGGGACCGCCTTCCCGTCAAGGAGCACCTTGCCTACGAACGTGTTGCCCGCGTACACGCCGCCTGGCTTGGCCCGGGGGACTATCTCGGTCTTTATGCCCAAGGGCTCGTTCCAGCCCTCGTCGTCGCCGAAGGCGTCCACGTAGGCCTTGGTGTAGTGGATGATGAACTTGTCTTCGGCGGGCTCCCAGTACGGTTGGGGTTCCAGCACGAAGGCCGCGACGCCGGGCCGGGCCGCTTTCCAAGAGTAGCTCCAGGTTACGAGATCGCCCGTTTTCTTCTCCTTGAGGTCCGCCAGAGCGTCGGTGGCCTTGCCGTCGGAGTAGACCTTGAAGGAGACGGGCTTAGCGAGCGTCATGCCGTTGTTCTCGAACGGGTGCCAGAACTTTATGTCGAAGTCCACCTGGGAGTCGGCCGCGTCCGTCACGGTGGGCTTGGAGGGTATGACCATGCCGAAATGGGCATAGGCGGGGGCCGCCGCGCAGAAGGCTAGGGCGATGGCCGCGAAAACGGCGGCCGGCTGGAGCAGGGTCTTTCTCATTGTGAGGCAATCCTTTTTCGGTGGGGGGGGCAAAAAAAAACCGCCCCGTCCCGTTTATCCCGGAAAACCGGGAAACGGCATGGGCGGCCTTCGTGGCCGGGTACGGATGTGGGGACTGCGGCCGGGCCGCGCAAAGAAATACAGGCGCCGGAGGCCCCGGCGGCCTTCGGGCCGCGTCCCGCGGCCCGCCCCCTTCTTCATGAAGGTTGCTCAGATTTTTGTGAGTTTAGGCGGAATTGGCTTAGATGTCAACGGCAAACTGCGGCCTGGGGCGTGGGTTCCCCGGCCGCTGAAGGCGCGGCAGTGAAGAACGGCCGTAAGCCGCCCCGGGCTTCTGGAACTTCGCCTAGGCCGGGCCGCCTTGCCGGGCGGCGGGAGCCGCGTCCCGGTAGCGGGGCCGGGAAGTGAGTTGCGGAGAAGGCGCCGCCTGAAGGCGGACTGCCGAAGCCTTCTTCGAACGGAATCCTGGCGATGCCGGCGACCTCTGTTCTGGCCACCGAGGGAAGCCTGGCGAAGCGGACTTCGCAAGGAGTCCGGCGAAGCCAGGGACGCTGTCCAGCCCTACCAGGGAGCCCTGGCGGAGCCGCTGCCCGGGCGGCGGCGACGAACGGGGGCTCCTGCGGCCACGCTTTCGGAAGCCTTGTGGGGCAGCGTGGAGGGTTTCTTGCGGTCTCTAACGGGGCCGTTGCTTTTCCCGGGCGTTGCGCCTGGTCCGGCGGGGCGACGCCATCTCCCGAATGCGAAGGTGGCTTTCAAAGGCAATCCTTACGCCGGTGCCGACGATTCCGGGGCCGGGGATGACGATCCGGGCTGGGGGCTTCTTACCCTTTCCCACTGGCCGAGGCGATACGACTGCGTCCGGCCTGGAAACAGTCGCTGTTCCACGAAACGGGGAAGCGTCGTCGTCAGTAACCAGCCAAACAGCACGTTTACGGGGGAAACTGTCGGAAAAGCGGCCAAAGGGCCGACCGCGATGCCGCGGATTGCGGGTGGGAGCTTGGAATCAGCCATCCGGAGCGGCTCGGGCTGTTGGTCCTAGCGGTTCTGGTTCCTTCAGCTCCGGGAGGGATTTGCTTCGGTATAATGCCGCCGTAGCCGCTAACGGCGGGAATCATCAGTCCGCCGGGGCTGAAGGAGGCGTTTGGCGGAAATTCCAAACATATTGCAATGCCGTGAATACGTGGCAATGCCGTGAAAACGTGGCAATGACGTGAAAACGTGGCAATGACGTGAAAACGGCTTGAAATGCGGCACGCCTGTGAATTGATACGCCAAATGCCTTGAACTAAAGGACATTTTGAATTCGGAGGGAAATGAAGGAATGATTTTGGAAAGACGCGATATCCAGCGGCAAACGGCGCAGGCCGGGAAACCTGGCGGCAATGGCGTTTTCCGGCGAAAAAAAACTGAGGAATGCCAGGATAGGCGAAGAGTGCGTCCAGAGTCCGGTCAAAACTGGGAACGTCAGTCGCACCCGCACGAAGGCGATAAGCTGCCGTCGCAGCATTTCGCCCGCCCCTTAGGACCGCATCCGCAGACGCCGCCGTGGCGGGAGCAGCATCCCCTGCGGCCGGTATCTTCCTGCCGGACCGACGCTCCGCAGACGGCGGTAAGACCGGCGCATTCGGCGACGTTGCCTTGCAGGCAGGGGGCTCCCTGCTCCGACTGCGAAGCGCGCCGCGCGTTGGGGATAAGATCGAGTCCGCCCGCATCGGGAACGGCCGAAAAGGAAAGCAGGAAAACCAGAACCGCGAGCGCGGCTTTCATAGGTTGCCTCAGTTTGCGGAACAGCCGCATTTCCGCTGAGTTGTTCCGGATGACTGCCTTGCCGGGGAGCGTGCCCAGGCGGGGAAAATGATTTTCTGTTCGAAATGAATTTCCCGTAAAACCACGTCCCGTCACTGCGAGCCAACACCGAAATTCCGCTCAGGGCTCGGGCCAGTCTGCTGCGGCCTTCCGCGTAGCCTCGGGCTTCCGCGGCGCAAGCGGCATGACCCCGCGAACGGATGCTTCGCTTGTTGGCATACCCCCGCCTCCCTTCCGGACTGGATACCCAACGCCGGGGCAGGCACTGCGGCAGGCGCCGAAAAATCCGCCTTGTCCCGCCCCTGCGGCCCCGGCACGGGCGTTTCCGCGAAGAGGGAAAAAACCGGGGGGGCGTCACCCCCCCCGGAGCCTGAAGATTGCCGCGGCAGGCCGCCAGCGTCTGCCGCGTTTCTGAGGGTTGGCGCGGAGTTCCTCTCGCCGTTAGCCCGGTGGGCGCCGCGAGCCGGGTCCGGTGCGTTCCGCGAGCGAAGGCGGCCCCGCTAGCCGGCGTCCTTGGCGTTGTGCTTGATGAAGGTGCCGCTGTCCAGCTCCTCGAAGGCCTCCTGGATCTCCTCGGCGGTGTTCATGACGATCGGGCCGCCCCAGCTCACGCACTCCTCCAGGGGCTTGCCCTCGAAGAAAAGCAGGCGCAGGTAGCGGTCGTCGGGGGCCTTGATTTCGACGCCGTCGCCCTTCATCTCGAAGAGGACAGCGGACTTCTCGGAGTAGTTCTTGCCGCCTATCGTGGCCGAGCCCTCGATGAGGAACACGAAGGCGTTCTCCCCCTTGACGGTGGGGATGCGGACGGTCTTGCCCTTGTCGACGAGGAAGTCGATCAGCGTCGCCTTCACGTGGCGGGGCTCGACGCCCTTGGCGCCGCCGTACTCGCCGGATATGACCCTCGCCTCGCCGAAGTCCTCCTTGACCACCGGGATTTTGTCCTGGGTGATGTCGAAGTAGCGGGGGTAGGTCATCTTCTCCGCCTTGGGGAGGTTCAGCCAGATCTGGACGCCCAGCATCCTCGGGCCCTCCAGCGGCATCTCGGCGTGCATGATGCCGGAGCCAGCGGTCATCCACTGGCTCTCGCCGCAACGGATCGTGCCCTTGTTGCCCAGGCTGTCGTGGTGGGCTATCTCCCCCTGGATGAGGTAGGTTATGGTCTCTATGCCGCGGTGGGGGTGGGTCGGGAAGCCCTTGATCCACATCCTGTAGTCGTCGGAGTCGAAGCTGTCGAGCATCAGGAAGGGGTCGTAGTCGTAGACGGTCCTGACGCCCAGGACGCGGACCAGGTGCACGCCGGCGCCGTCGACGGTGGCGTGCCCCTTGACGAATTTCTTCACTTTGCGAAGGGCCATGCGGTTCTCCTTGTGCGCCCGTGCCTCGGGCCGGGCGCAAGCCTGCCCTGTCCCCTGGCTTGCGAGGCCGGGGCTGGGCGTGGAGGGGCGGTCGCGGCCTGAAGGCCAGGCGGCCGCCTATGTCGGCTAGGTACGGCCCGCGCGGGGGCGGGCCGGGGCGGTCCACCCGGAGGGAAGGGGCCGCCTCGGATCAAGCTAAGGCAAAACCTGCGGGTTGTCAAGGAATCGGGAAAAAATAATTGACGCCTCGCGCGGGCCGTTTTAAGGGGAGCGGCAGGGGGCTGGACGCGGGCCAGCCGGCTTTTCAGTGGAAAGGGGGGACGGGATCGACAGGGGGGGGGCGGCCGCTCCAGGCAGGGGAGGGAACCGGACCGGACCGGACCGGAACGGGCAGGGCAGGGCAGGGCAGGGCAGGGCAGGTATGGGGCGGATCGTCCCGGAGCAGGGTTGCTGGCTGACCCGGATCGGCGAAAGATCGGGCGCTTCGCCGTAATCGCGGGCCATCACGAGCCCATTCCGCGACTGAAACCCGGCAGGATAGCCGCAGTTTTCTCCATTTCAGGCCCTTCGGGCCGTTCCGGGCCGATTATTATGCGCGCCGTCGCAGGGTTTCCCGCGCGTTTCTTTAGCCCCAGCCCCGCCCTGCGCTCGCCTGTGCTTGCGGCTTCCCGGGACGCTTCCGCGCCTTGAAAGGCATCCCCCGCCGGAATCCGATCGGACTCAACTTTATTGGAGCATGCCGCGCCGGGGTGATGGAGGAAGGCATTTTCCGCAACCCACCTGGCGCGCGGTCCGGGACGGCGCTCTGTCGCGCCTGTAGCGAACGCCAGTTGCGAGCGAGCACCGGAGAAGGCCGCACGCGGCGCGAAATGCGATTGTTTATGGCTGCGGCCGGGCTTTGGTTTATTGCCTCGGGAGGGGGAGCTGACTGCCGGAGGGCTCTTTTCCGGGAGGAGGGAAGGGTGCCGTGGGTTTCGCGCGTCCGCGCGGGGGCGCGGGGGGGGCCGATTGAATTAGCCGTGACAGCGGCGTAAAATCAGGCAGCTTGCTCGGTTGGCCGGCTTAAGGCCTGAGGCGGGCCGGGACCGAAGCGCCCGGCGGAAAGGCGGTCGAGGCTATGGAACCGGATGACGTCTCTCTCGTCCTGGCCAGGCATTTCCTGGGCGCATTCGCTCCGGACGAGCTCCCGAGGATCGAGGCGGGCCGCCCCGAAGGGCATCTGAACGTGATCTGGTTCCGGAGCCCCAAGCGCGACGACGTGTCGGTCATGATGACCGTCGGCATGAGCGCCGTCCTGATGAAGGCGCCGGACCCCATTCCGGACAGGAGGGCGGAGATCTGCCTGCTCCTGCCAGCGAAATGGGGCGTCGGGCCGGGATTGCTGGAGTCCGGGAAGAAGCTGGACAGCCGCGACTGGCCCATCGCGGCGATCTTCGGGGCCGCGAGGCTTCCCCTCGAGGCATCGCAGGCCTTCGGGCCCGGTGACGTCATCGTGTTGGACGACGACCTGAAACGGGAGTCGGGCTTCGCGGCGCTCCTGGTGCTTCCTGCGGTGTCGCTCCCCGAGGACGCCTGCGAGCTCAAGCTCGACGGGGTCGTGTTCTCGCTTTGGACGCTTGTGCCCATATTCGAGGAGGAGCTCGAGTATAAGGAACGCTTGGGGAGCGCGGAATTGATCGAGCTGTTCGCCAAGGGGGGGGTGACGGACGTGGTGGCGCCTAACAGGAAGAACCAGTGCAAATGACTTTTTCGTCCGCGCCAGCGACGATTAACGCAAAACGCGTGTCCGCGTGAGCGCGTCACGGCCAGGCGCGGACGGACGGGGGGCCGGGGGCGGGGCGGCTCCGGTCGGGACGCCCGGGGGCTTGCCCCGCGCGGAGCCTTCTGAGGACGGCTGGGGGCCGGGGGCCGGAGAGGCCAGCCTTTCTTCCGGGTCTCCAGCGTCCCAGCCCGAAACCTCGCGGGCCCCCTCCGCCGAAGGATATGTAGCGCCAGCCCCCGCCGAAGGGGCTGGAGCGCCAGGACCTGCCGAAAGAGATGCGGAGCAACCGGACGCGGCGTGTGAGGCTGGCAAGGAAGACGGGAAGGGCGGCGCTGCCGCCGCCGCCCCGAAGGCCGGACCTGCCCGCGACAAAGGCTTCGTGCGGCTGATGGTGTGGCTGAGCGTGTTGGGCATAGTGCTCCCCGCTTTGGTCCTGGCGGGCGGGGCATTAGCGTTCCTGTCGCTTCCGAGGTTCGGGGCCCTGCCGTCCGGGGAGCGCCTCGAGCGCGTCAAGGCCTCGCCTCAGTACAGCGGCGGGAAGTTCAGAAACGAGCTCCCCACCCCGAGGCGCGCCGAGGGGGCTGGCTTGGGGGACATGCTGGCCAGGGCGCTGGAACCTTCGCCGCGCAGGGTGCCCGGAGCGCCGCTCCCGGCGGTTAAGGGGGACCTGAAAAACTTGCCGGAGGGGAGCCTCGTGTGGCTGGGGCATTCGTCGTTCGTAATGAGGCTGGCCGGGGCCACGGTGGCCGTCGACCCCGTCTTGAGCTCCCGCGCCTCGCCGGTCTGGTTCATAAACGCCGCTTTCCCTGGGACGGATATCTACACGGCGGACGACTTCCCCGAGATAGACTTGCTGCTCATAACCCACGACCACTTCGACCACCTCGACCAGAAGGCGGCGCAGGGGCTCCGGGACCGTGCGCGGCTCGCCGTGTGCGGGTTGGGAACGGGGGCCCACCTCGAGCGCTGGGGATGGGCGCCGGAAAGGATCCTGGAGGGGTCGTGGTGGGACTCCTTCGCGGTCGGCGGCCTCGAAGTGACGCTCGTCCCGGCCCGACACGGCTCCAACCGGGGCCTGCGCTTCGACAGGGCGCTGTGGGCCGGCTTTTCCGTGGCCGGGGGAGGGAGGAAGGTCATCTTCAGCGGGGACTCGGGCTACGGGCCGCACTTCAGGGAGATCGGCTCGAGGCTCGGCCCCTTCGATCTGGGGATGCTGGACTCCGGCCAGTACGACACGGCCTGGCCTTACATCCACATGATCCCGGAGGAAGCTGTAGCGGCGGCGCGGGAGCTGGGGCTCAAAAGGTACATGCCGGCGCATCTGGGGAAGTTCGCCATAGCCGCCCACCCGTGGGACGAGCCGCTGGAGCGGGCCTTCCAGGAGTCGAGGCGCGTGAGCGACTTCCGGCTCGTGACGCCGCTTATAGGCGAGACCCTCTTCCTGGACGACGAGCAGGCGCTCTACAGGCCCTGGTGGCGTGGCTTGCCCTGACGACCCGCCACAGGCGTGGCCTCGGACGGGTGAAGGGTGCGCGCCGCGCTCTTAACGCGCCACGCCGCTGCCGGGGCCAAGACCCTGGATCAGGTACGGGCCCGTGCGTTTACCAGCCCGCAGCGCGTCGATGCTGGGACTGGTCCCGTGAGGGCCCCCTTATGGCGTCCTGGCTCTTCGGCCTTGTGGCGGCTGAAGCAACGGGTTCCGGTTCACGGGCGGGAGTACTGGGCGGCTCTGCTTGAAGGCGGCCGCACTGCGGGTTGAGTCAGGCGGGAGGATAGGACCGTGGCCGTTCAACAAGTCTTCCACGCGGAGGATCTGTATCTTCGGCACGGCGATGGACTTGTCGCCGGGGGGCTCATATAATCCTGCTTTGGCGGCGCCGCTGATCATGGCCTTTGTAGGTTCGGCGAGGGTTATAAATAAACCGGCGGCCGCTTTCTCCTTCTCGACCGTGCCGATGAGGCCGCGGACCATGGATGGGCCGACATGGGCGCCGCCCTTGACGGAGACGATAATCCGCTTCGGTTTGGCCTTCGGTCCTTCGTCGTTGAAGTGTATTACGCCGTCAATACCTCCGTCGGCACCCCAGAGGGGCTCTCCCCCAAAAAAATCAGCTTTGACGAGCGTGCAGGCCCATATCTGAAACTGGAATTTGTTACGGGCGGCGAGGTTTCGTGCGGCGTTAATGTCTTTCGGAGTGCCTGTTACTTCCCACTTCAGTCCCGTGCGCCCGAAGCTTTTATCCAGCCTTCTCTCGATCATGCCTATGGCCAGGACGGTGATGTCTATGCCAATCCATTGCCGCCCAAGCTTTTCTGCGGCTTCTATGGCGGTCCCGCATCCGCAGAACGGGTCCAGCACGATATCTCCTGGATTCGAGCTTACGGAGATGATGCGTTCAAGAAGAGGTAGTGGTTTCTGTGTAGGGTAGCCGAGCTTTTCGGCGGACTTGGCGGGAATGGGCACGATATCTTCTATAAAATCTTGCACTTCCCTTCCCAGGGTGGAGTCCAGATATCTTTTGAACCTCGGGACATCCCCGTTTTTGGGCCAGTAAATCAGGTGAAGCTCGTCAAGGCGCTCCAGCGCGGCATGCACGGTTTCGGGGATGCCGCCGATGCCGAGTTCGGCCAGGTTCTTCCTCGGGATAGCCCAGTGGCGGCCTGCGGCGGTCGGATCGATCCCCCGCCACGGCTTGCCGGATTCTCCGCGCGTCGGGCCGGAGCCGGTCAGCGTGATAGGCTGGTATTTTCTGCCGTCTTCGTCCTCGCTGTCGTAAGTTTCTTCGGTATATTTTTCAGTATAAGGGGTATACGCCTGGTTCCATGTGTAGTAGGCAGAGTTGGCATAGAAAAGTAAATTGTCGTGTATCGCCCCCCATTTCCGGGCGCCCCCGTGCGAATGGGTGCGCTTCCAGACGATCTCGTTGAGGAAGTTGTCCCTCCCGAAAATGACGTCCATGATCGTCTTAAGGTAGTGGGACGCGGTAGGGTCGCAGTGAAGATAGATGCTCCCGGCAGGTTTCAAGACTCGCCTTAGCTCCAGCAGGCGGGCTGACATCATGACGAGGTATGCCCCAGTACAGTCCCCTGCGGCCTCTCGGAAGCTGTGTAGCAGGTCATTAAGGAGCGGTAAGCGTTTCTCTCTCACGAAATCCAGCTCGATTTCGGTTGAATTGTTCCATGAC
>JAIRZX010000150.1 GCA_031267005.1 Deltaproteobacteria bacterium | reverse complement strand
CCCCCCCGCCCGCCGGGGGGAGAGCCGCCGCAACCCTTGTCCAGGTTCGCCGCCGCCTCGAAAGGCCCCCTTCGGTCGGGTTTCGTCCAAACTTCGGGCTATGGGTCGACGGCGGTACGGGCGGCGTCCGCTCCGGCCCCCCCGCCGCCCGGCCAAAGTTTGATAACCCTCGCCGAGCACGCGGAAGCCGCGCTCGAGGCGGCGGCGGCCGCCGGGCTTTACGCCCCGCCTGTCGGCAATTCCCCCGCCGTGCCGGCGATAAAGATCCTCAGCGTGCGGTACCTCTGAAACGGAACCGGGCCCAGGCTCCACTTAAACGGAACCGGGCCCAGGCTCCGGCGGGTCTCCGTTCCGGGCCCGCCGCTTCCGGGCGGAACCGCCCGGCTCTCCCGCCCGCAGAACGGAACAGGTTGCTTTAGCCCCCGCCCTGCCGTTAAATGTGGGCGCCGAAAGGAGGCCGCCATGGTGCCCCGGCTATTCAAGGAGGCCGCCCCACGGGGCCCACTGGCTTTTCCGGCCAGCATCCCCGTATTCGGGCTCCCAGCGTCTGTACAGTCGCCGTCCTTCCCAGGAGGCGGGCTTCCCCGCCCCGGGACGCGGAGGGAGACGCCGTAAGCCGGGCGGGCAAGCCGGAACCGCTTCCCTTGCCGGCCCCGCCGCCCTGTCGGCACGGGCGATCCCTCCGAAAGGCGAACCGGGGGCCCCCCGTCGGCTTTCCTGCGCCAGATAGCCGCCCCGCGCCCCGCCGGATACGTCCGTGCCCAGCATTTGTATTTTTAGAATAAACCGCCTTGCCCGACTTCGTCCGTTGCCTTCACTGCCGCCGCAGCCTCCAAGCGCACCTGAGGCGCGTCGAGGACGGGTTCGAAGGCCTCGTCTGCCTGGCCCCGCGCAACTCCGGGCGCCAATACAACTTCAGGTATCCGGTAACGGGGGGGCGGGAAAAGTGCCTGGAAGGTAGCGGGGCGGCGGAAGCAGGGCCTTGAAGGGCGGGGGAGGAGAGCCGAGCCGCCGGAAGGGAAGTGCCCGGCAGCCTGGAAAACGGGAAAATTTAGGGGGCGGCGGGGCAACCGGTTCTCCGGCAGCAACCGCCATGCGGGCAGATTATTGCGTTCACATCGGATCCAGGGGCGTCTAACCTGCCTGGTAAGCACGTGTACGGATACTCGACTTCGAATCAGTTCGCGCTGATTCCTGATCTGCCCGTCCAGGACGCGCGGCCAAGCCTCTCTCGAGCCCTTAGCGCCCGAACTCTCCCGCCGGACCACGCACCCCTCCGCCAGGCCGCCTGGCCCGCTCGTGCCGTTCGGCATGCCACCCCCTGCGGATAGATCCTACCGAAAGTATCCGTACGGGGGGATCTGGACCAATTTCCAAGCTGGCGGACAGCTCCGTCCAAAATTGGCCGGTCGCCCGCGGAACATGCCCGTTACTCCATAACGCTTTTTCTGTTGCCACCCAATCCGAGGCCGGCCGCCTACCCCTCCGGCGCGGGGCCCGCGTTCGCGCGGGCGGCTGGTTGCCTGACTTGACCGCGAACGGTTACAGAAGACGGTTTTACTATTCTCGTGCGTATAAGTTTCCTGAGAGCCGATATGCGTGAACATTGCTTCACAACGGCTGGAGAACAACTAGGGGTGAAGAATCCTTCACAGATGTTCGCCCGGCATCATAATTCCGGTGAGTATTGACGGTGTGGGGCACGTCCAGGCGTTCGCCTCCGGAAGTTTTCCCTGAGGGATCCAAAGCACCCGGCGAGACGGAGCCGGAAAGCTTCTGACGGATGATGGCGCACGTTTCATCTTGCGGGAGGGCGGGGCGCGTGTCATAATAGTTATTCAGTCGGTCGTCAGCACGGGCGGGCGCGCTCCGTGAAGTGCGGTCGGAAGTTAAGGAGGCCTCGGCTATGGCTGAGACAGGCTTGAAGAGGAGTCCGTTCGGCGTCGGCGAAGCGAGATTTGAAATGATTATCAATAACCGAGGCGTGTACGTCGACAAGACCGGGCTCATACACGATCTTATATCTTCTTATTGGCAGGGCGCCCCGTATTTTCTTTCGCGTCCCAGGAGATTCGGCAAGACCCTGCTGTTGGACACTATCAAATGCGTATTCCAAGGCAAGCGGGAGCTTTTTTCGGGCCTGGAGATAGAGAGGCGCGCCGGGTTCAACTGGGACGCGTTTCCCGTGATCCACATCAGTTTGAACAATACAACCCCGGAACAGGATCTTTTCGAACCTACCCTGCTCGACGAAGTTAAGACGGTAGCCTTGAAAAACGGCGTCGTACTTGATTCAGTCACATCTTCATCGGCCATAGCGAATTTAATTGTGAGGCTGTCTCTTGACCACAAGTCGTCTTGGAAAAAACAGGGTAAAGATCCGCGACTCCTGGATAATGGCAATGTAGTGTTGCTCATTGACGAGTACGATTACCCTTTGATAAGCAACATCGGCAACCCCCAAAAGCAAGAGAAAATAAGGCTTGCTCTCCGTAATTTCTTTTCGAGCATAAAAAGAAGCTTGGAAAATCTCCGCTTCACTTTTATAACCGGCGTCACTAAATTCAGGCAGGTCTCCTTGTTCTCCAGCATGAACACTATCGAGGACATCTCCCTTGATGAACATTTCTCGACCATTTGCGGATTCACTAAACTGGAAATCGAGACTTCTTTTTCACGTTTTTTGAGTCAGACGCTGTCGGATTTAAAGTCGAAGAGTGAAGTCGACAAACATGCCGACATCGACAGCCTCGTTGATCAAGTGATGAAGTGGTATGACGGATATTCATGGGACGGAAAGTCTAAAGTCTTAAACCCTTTATCGGTGCTGAAATTTTTTAGAAAGAAAAAATTTTCCAATTATTGGTACCAAACCGGCTCCTCGTTGCTCACGAGCCGCGTCGCCAATAATACTGCCGACTATTTCAAGATATTCAGCAAGGATCTCGAGTTCTCCGGCACGTTCCCGGAAATGGATCTTAACAACCTTAACGATACGATTCTTCTAATGCAGGCTGGCTATCTGACAATCGACAGCGTTACCAGTTTAGGCAGTAGAGATATTTTCAACCTAACGATACCAAGCTACGAGATAATGGATTCCATACGGCTAGAGATTCTTGCAGATTTTTTCGTCCCACCCAATATCCCCAGCCCAGATAATTACCTGAATCGAAAATGTCTTCAATTTCTAAATGCTTTCAGCTCCCGAAACGAAGGAAAATGTGAATTTTTCCTGTCGGCCATCCTCGCGGGCATCATTCAGCGCGGACCTGGAAGCCCGAAAATCCAGGAAAATCAGCATTTTCAGGATGATCAGGAAAATCAGGATAATCATGAAGGAGAGAATGAGAAATACCAGCAGGCAACCACAACTGAATTCCTGTTTCGGACTATTCTGCAGCTTCTCATTGAGTTCGGCAACCAGTTGGTCATACCGGAATCATTTTCGGACATAGGCAGATCCGATCTGGCCGTCCAGTCGAGCAACGGGTGGGTCGCTATAGAAATTAAACATGAGAACGCCGATTCCACTCACGAGAAATCACACGTATCGCTGAACAAGGGCGATATCGTTCTCGGAAGGAGAAGCGAGTATGTGAACGGGCGGCTTGAGAAGATGATTAATCAAGCTTTCATTCAAATAGTACAAAAAAATTACGCCAAAAAATATCTGGCCGACGGTTTTGACGTGTACGCCGCAGCCGTTGCCGTCTACGGCACTTCTGAGGTGATGGTGAGGTTCAGAAAAGTTGTCTGGGAAGGCTCGCGGAAAATAAATATTGCTGTGGAGTAGATGTTTTACATTTTTCGCTGTAATACGATACTGTTGCCACTAAAGTATATGCGCAAACTTGGCTCTTCGCTGAAACGCGTGCGCTGGGGCCAGAGGAGATGGCCGGGGGAAGTATCACAATTTCAAGCTTCATCTCATGAACGCGGAATGTTAGGGGTTTCTGGAGGCTATTCCGACATCAAATTCCACCAGTTTTTCCCCACTGGAGTTCTCTCCTCAAATTATTGAGATTATATTGCCATTTCAATAGATTATTAGAATCATATCCAAGATATGGCCTTACTATATAGGGATTTTCTGTTGGCGATTCCTGAATAACCACGGTCGCAGGGCTCCTGAGCAGAACCGCAACGTCTGACGACACGCGGCGGGGCCACGGCCCAGTGCCGGGACAGGCAAAAGCAAACAGAATAACTGACGGAGCACGCAGGTGCCGGAGAAGCGGAAACTGCAGTCCCCCCGTTCCGAGGAGGGCGCCCGCGAGGAGCCCCGGCCCGGCCGCCGTCCCCCGGACGGAGGCCCTGGCGGAGACCCCGTACCGGACGGAGGCCCTGGCGGAGACCCCGTACCGGACTGAGGCGACCGGAAAACCGGGGCAACAGGCCCCCGCGGCGGGACCAACCGCGCGGGCGGGAAACGTTCGCGCCCTCGGCCCTGCGACGGGAATACCCAAACTAAAGCGGAGAGCCAGCGGCATAACCCTTCGCATGTTGGCGGTAAGGGCAAAAGCCCGGACGCCCGTACCGGGGAGGGTGTTTCCGGTAAGGCAACTTCCAGCGGGAAGCATCCTGCAGCCACGTAGA
>JAIRZX010000088.1 GCA_031267005.1 Deltaproteobacteria bacterium | reverse complement strand
GTGGTGTAAATCGTAAGATGAGCAACTATCCTCTTAGACGAAAAGAGCAACCCATAAACATATGCGAGAAGTCCCAACCAAAAATAAAAAAATGAGGAATCCTTAAGTTAGGAGTATTGAAACTAGGGCCGCAAACCGGGCAGGAAGGCCTGCGGGGCGGACGTCCGGGCTTCCGGCGTGTCCTTTCACGGGAGTGGTTTCCGGCGCCCGGCTCTCCCCCCTCATCCTGCTGTTTGGGGGAGCCGGAAGCCCCTCCTTCACGGAATGCCTGAGAGCCTGGAAAAGCGTCCGCCCCGACGCAACCATAAGCTCCATGGCCTCCCTAGCCTTGGGACTTTCTCCCGGGCCATGCGGCCTGACGGTGGCAAGCGGGCTCGATCCTCCGGATGGGGACGTTTCAGGCGACAAGTCCGCGACTCGCTCGCAGAAACTTTACGGCAAGAAGGCAGGCGGATGTGCGGCCAAATCCGCAACGGGCGGACTGACGCAGGGCTTATGGCATAAAATGCCGCTAGGCGCGCCCAGCTTGATTTGACTCTCTTGGCGGCCCCGCTTGCAATCGCGAAGAAGCCGAATTTTCCGGGCATGGCGGCGTAATACATAAATCATAAACCATGCCAAACGTTTAACCATTACAGAAACCCAGATTGGTTTTTAAGGCCGGATTATGGTATGGTAAATATTGACGGTCGAAGTGCGCCAGCCGACGCTTACGCGTACGAGCGAAACGGCTCCCCTGACGGGCAGAGTTTCCGGACCTTTAAGCGTCAGGCCTCAAGGGGAAAGAACATGGAACAGAAAGATCTGCCTCAAGGCGATCCGACATTTAAGGAAATCATTCTCAACAACCAGCTTTATGCCGACAAGACCGAATATATCCACGAAATTCTAAAAGTTTCAAAATGCTGTTTCCTGTCGCGGCCCAGGCGCTTCGGCAAGACGCTTTTGCTGGACACCATATCGGAGCTGTTCCAAGGCGACCGGGAACTCTTCAAGGACCTGTGGATCGGCTCCCAAAGCGGCTACGGCTTCGAACGGCACCCGGTCCTGATGTTCAACATGGCCTACGCCAAGATATCCACTCCTGACGACCTTGCAGAAAAGCTCGAGAGAGATTTGAAGGATATGGGCGCCGAGCATGACGTGTCCATAACCAGGGATTCTTACGACGAGATTCTGGGGCAACTTTTGAAAGGCCTCGAAAAAAAGCACGGTGTCGGTTCCGTCATCCTGGTGGACGAGTACGACGCTCCGGTGACCGATCATATATCGGACAGGAACCTCGCCTTGGCTTGCCGGAATGTCCTGCATGATTTTTACAGATCAATTAAAAAGAACCTTAGACACGTCCGCTTCGCTTTCGTCACGGGCATAACCAGGTTCGCCGTGACCGCCGTTGACTCCGGCGCCAACAATTTTATAGACATTTCGCTTGACGAGAAATTCGCGGGAATTTGCGGTTTCACCCTTAAAGAATTTGGCGTTCTTTTCGAAAACAGGTTCGAGGCGACGCTCGGGAAACTGAAAGCCAACGGACAACTCCCTCCCGACGCCGACGTAGGCGCTCTGAAAGCCAAAATACTGGAATGGTACGACGGCTACAACTGGCTCGGAACAGAAAATGTTCTTAACCCGTACTCTATCATCAGGTTTTTTTCCAAAAATATTCTGGGCTCGTATTGGCCGTTACCTGGAAAACCGTCTTTGCTATCCTCTCTGTTTAGGGATAAAATACTGGACTTCAGCGAGCCTGGCTTGACCGTCTATCCTGAGCAGCAAATCACGCAATCAGATCTTTATGGCGTTGCCCCAGTACCGGTTCTGTTCCACAGCTGTTATTTGACAATCGATAAAGCAATCGATATACCAAGACTTGTGAATAATATTTCAACACTGGAAAGGGCATACACGTTCAAAATTCCAAACACTGAAGTAGGGTTAGACTTAAAATCTGTCGTCTTCAATGATATTTTCAAACTAGACAATAAATATGTCAGCGATTTATCGGAAAATCTTCCGAACGCCCTGTTGCAAAAGAACTCTAAAGAAGTTGTCAGGATGTTGCATAACCTGTTAGTCTCAATCTCCTACCTTCAGCACCCGGCAGCCAAGCAAGCCGAACAACCGGATGCTCCCGCGAAGCGCCCTGACGCCGAAAAAATTTATCACGCGATACTCCACGCCTCTCTTTTGTCCGCAGGGTTTTTCATCCTGAGCGAACCTTCCGGAGGGGAGGGACGGCCAGACATCACTTTGTTCCTCCGTAACGAGGCCTGCGTGGTAATCGAGCTGAAATACAGCTATCGGCGGAAAACAAGAAAAAAGGCCGCCGGGGGAACCAAAGAAGACCGGAAGCTGGCGAAAAGGAAGGCAAAGGAGAAGGAGCTTTCCACCGCCCTCGACAGGGCCGAAGAGCAAATTAGACGCATGGACTACGCCGGACCCTACAGGGCCGCCCGACGCGAAACAATTTGCCTCGCCGTGGCAGTACGCGGCAGAACACAGGTGGATGCGCGCTTCGTCGACACCGATGACGCTAACGCTAACGGCCCCACCGGTCCCTGACGCGCAATCTCGCCGCTCGGCGGGAATCGCGAACCCAGGAGCAAGACGCCGCCCCCCCTCCGCTATGGAAGCGGATACGGAATCCCAGGTAAAGAAGGGAAGAAGGAGCGGCAGATTTCTCGGGAATCCCGGAAAATAACCGACGGTCATTGCCGGGCCCTTTGTTAACGGGCGGTCGTGACGGAGCGGGACAGCCCGCTCAAGGGCGAGTGCCAACCGCGTCGCGCAGCCGTCCTCTCCGGATCGGCGCGTTCCGAGGGCGCGGGAGCCCTAGTTTCTGGACGGAGCAGGACCCCAGAGGCATCGATTCCGAGAGACCGGGGGTGTCCAGGGCGCCGTTTTGATCGCGGCCGTCCCGGGCCGGGGGAAATGAGGCTGAGGGAGTTCGGCGGCACCAGGCGCCCGGCAGCGCGCGGCGTGGGGGCGCCCGCAAGCCTCCGTCCGCCGTAGCGACGCCAGGGGGCCGGGCCGGGCCGGCGTCCGGATGGCGGAACTCGACCTTCCGCCCTTCCGCCCTCCGCAATTCCTGCCCGACGCGAAACAGCCACCGTCCCACACAGCCCGCCGCCGCCTTGTCCGGGCAGTCCCGGACGGTTTCGCCCCGCGCCAGCGCCCGCGCAAACGGTTGATTTTTGACCCGGCTCAGGCTATGCTTACGTCTGTTAAATGGCGGTAATGTCGCGCGACGACCGTGGCCGCTCAACCTTAAGCGCCCCTAATCCCGCCACCCGTCTCAATGGAGGCTCAAGATGAACGACCCTACCGGATCTGAAAGGGACATCCCGAAGCTCTTTTTCAGCGAGTGGCTCCAGGTCTACATCCCCGACACCAACATAGAGGCCACCTACCCTCTCCCCCAGGAGCAGATAAACTGCTTCATAGACTTCGTCTACCCCCCTAACCTCCTTTTCTTCGCGAAGGCCTGCCTGGAGACCACGGCGAGGCTCCTAAACAGCTCCATCATACCAGAGGTCGCCCAGCTCCGCCCCGACAAGAAAAAGTACCCGACCCTGGAAAAGCAGATCCGCAAGTGGGTCAAGCTGATGGAGTTGATCCACGTCAACCGCGCGGAGAAGAAGCTGCGCGTCCTCAAATACGCCCAGTCCAACAAGTGCTCCATGAGCTTCCTGTGGGTCAAGCACCCCCACTGGCCCGACTGGCCCACCTCCTGGCCCGACAGGCTCATCAAGGGCACCGCCGACGGGGAGAAGTGGCAGCGCTGGGCTAACAACCGCCGGAACCTCAACATCAAGCTCATCAAAAGCTGAGCCCCGCAGGACGCCCCGCCGCCCCGCGACGCCGCGGCTTCGCGCCCCGCCGCCTCGAAAGGCCGCGGGGCTTTTTTTACGCCTCCTCCCCTCCCCGCCAGAGCCCCTCCTCCGCCCCTTCCCTCCCCTCCTCCGCACCTTCCCGTCCGACACCCTCCTCCGCCTCTCTCCGTCCCTTCCCTCAGCCCCTTCCCTCCCTCCCAGGCCCCCCCGCGCCTCCTCAGAGCCTCTCCAGGAGTATCCCCTGGAGCTGCCCCGGCAGTTCGAGGGGATGGAAATGCCCTCCGGGCACCCGTATTATCTCCGGGGGATACGGCGTGAGCCCCTCCCACCTGGCCGCCAGCCCGTAGTCCACCATGTCGCTTTCGGCGTAGACTACCGTGACCGGGCAGGGAAGCGCGGTCAGCCTTTCCGGCTTGTATCCCTCCACGGCCTTCAAATCCGCCCTGTAGACGGGCGAATGGCTCTCCACCGTCTCCGGCGAGGGGACGGGCTGGCCGTTTAAGACCCCGAAACGCGCCGCGCTCTCCAGCCACATCTCGACGTCCGGAAGCTCCGGCATGCCGGGGGGTATGGGGTGCCAGCCGGGCACCGAGAAGCTGGAGGCGAAAAAGCGCTCGGGGGGCCCGTAGCCCGACTCCATGAGCCGCTCCGTCATCACGTAGCCGTTCACGACGCCCATGCTGTGCCCGAAGACGCAGTAAGGGACGCGCTCCCCGACCGCTTCCCCGGCCCGGGCCGAGGCCCCGCCGTCGGCGGCGGCGGCGGCGGCCCCGTCCGAATTCACGCCGGGGCGGCCGCCGGGGCCGCCCTCGGCTTCCCGCCCCTCCGGGGGGGCGCCTGGGGAGGGTACGCCGCGCCGCGCGTCCAGCGCCCCGGCGGCCTGCCCCGCGAGATCCTCCCGTATGCCCTCCATGGAGCGCAGGAGCGGTTCCCCGCGCCTCGCCCCGTGGCCGGGCAGATCCAGGGGGACCACGTCGGCCTTCCCGGAAAGGCCGGGCAGGAGCTCGGCGTACCGGAACGCGCTCCCGGTGGCGTGGGCGAGCAGGAAGAGGACGGGGCGCCGGGCCCGGTTTCCGCAGAGCAAATTCCGAACTCCTGGGCGGCCGCCGGCGGGAACGGGGCGGGCCGCCGGACAGCCTCAGCCCAAAAGGCCCTCCACGGCCCGGGCCACGGCGGACGCGCCCTTTCCCGAGAACAGCTGGGGGCTCTCGCCGTCCACGGAGAGCTCGCTGTAGCCCCCCTTGGCCAGCTCCCCGAGCGGCGCGGGGACCCACGGGAGAGGGACGTGCCCCGCGGGGATGCCGCCGGCGCTCCGGATCGACAGGACCGGCACGGACGAGGGGAGCAAGGGGGTCACCCACCAGGCCGCGAGCTCGAAGAGGAGGGCCTCCCCGTTGGCCTCCCGCCGCTCCGGGGCCGCTCCCTCGTAGTAGTAGAGGGACTCCAGGGCCTTCTTCAGGGCCGAGGGGGAGGGGTTCGGGAAGGGCCCTGACCCCGGCGGCGGGGCCGCGGCGTCCAAGAGCACGAGCGCCCTCGGCGGCAGCCCGTGGGACTGGGCGAGCCTCCTCGCGGCCTCCCAGGCCAAGGCGCACTTGAAGCCGGCGGCCACCATCACGAAGCCGCCCCTGGGAAGCGCCGAGGCCAGCGTGTTGGCGGAAGCCTCCGCCCAGAGGCCCATCAAATCCGTTTTCCTGGCCAGCCTGAGGCTCCGGTGGAAGTCCTCGTAGGGGCTCAGCGCCGCGACCGGCGTCCCGCCGGGCATGGCCTCCCACAGCGCGCGGAAGGGCAGGAGCCCGGACGAGGCCGCCGGGACCAGCACCAGGGCCGGTCCCCGGCCCTTCTTCAGGGTGAGGAGCCCGCCCCCCCTCTCGGCCAGCATGCCCTCCAGTGTCCGCGACAGGTCCCTGAAGGTGGCGGAATTCAGCACCTCCCGGGGGGTCGGGCCGAAGCCCAGCCGCTCCTTAACCGCCCAGGCGAACTCCGCCGCGGCCAGGGAATCGCCCCCCGCGTCCGAGAAGCGGTCGTCCAGGCCCACGTCCCTGCCCGGCCAGAGCCCTGAGAGCTCCTTGAGCACGATATGCTCCCCCAGGGTCCTGGGGGTCCGGGCCTTGGCCGCGAAGAGCCCGTCCTGCCAGGGCCTGGGCAGGCTCTTGAAGTCTATCCTGCCCGCCTCGGTCAGCGGGAAGGACGGTATGCAGGTGACGTTACGGGGGGCCACGGCCGGAGGCAGCACGGCCCGGAGGTGGGCCTCCAGCTTTCTCGTGAAGAGCGCGTCGTCGTCCACGACGGCCACTGCCGGCCCGGAAGGCACGCCGGGGCCGCCGCCCGCCGGCCCGCCCGCCGGGTCCGCGCCGTTGCCGCCCGTGGCCGGGCCCCCGTCCTTGCCCTGGCTGCGGGGACAGCTTTCCGCGGCGGCGGGGCCGCCGTCCTTTCCGGACGCGGCGGGGCCGCCGTCCTTTCCGGGAAAGCCGTGCGCGGGGCCGGGCACCGCGTCCGGGTCGTCGGCTATGTCGGGCATGTCCAACAGATCCACTTCGCCGTCGTCCCCCGGCTCGGGGAGCGGCTCAGGCCCTATCCAGAGCGCCTCGCCGCTGGAGAAGGACGCGGAGGGGCCGCTGCTGGCGGCCGCGGCCGGTGCCGGGGCCGCGTGCCCGCGCCGCACGACGTAGCACTCGGTGAAGAGCAGTCCTTTGGCGTCGGTGAAGGGCATTACCCTCGCGTCGAAGACGCCGGGGTAGACCTTTACCGCCCGCTCTATGTCCTGGAGCTCGGGCTCCAGGCCGAGCACGTTCACGATCTCGCCGGTACGCCCCTTGGGCACGACGTTCCCGTCCTGGCAGGCCTCGCCCCGGAGCCCCGTCCGGAACACGAGCCTCGGCTCCGCGCCGCCCGAGGGGGCCCTCGGGTCCAGCATGAAGCGGCGGGCGCTCTCGTCGCGGCGGTTAAGGTAGCCCCGCGCCACGAAGGCCCCGCCGATGGCTATCTCCCCCGCGAGCCCCAAAGGCCTCATGCTCCCCGTCCGGGATATGACCGCGCACTCGACGCCCGGCGAAGGCCAGCCCAGCGGGTGCACGGCCTCCTGGCGGTCCAGCCTGCGCCTGAGGCCCGCGCCCAAGGTCTCCCGGGGGCCCCAGTCGCCCCAGAAGGCGAAGGGCTGGGGCCGGTAGAAGCTCACCCTGCCCCCCACGGCCACGCAGACCCTCAGGGTCTTGGGGGCCTCGCCGCTCTGTATGCCACGGGAAAGGAGCGCCGGCACGAAGGCCACGGTCACCCCCTCGCGCCCGGCGTAGTCCAGAAACGCCGCGCCGGATTCCCTGGCCCAGGAGGGGGGGAGGCACACTTCGGCCCCGGCGAGCAGGGCCGCGCAGATTACCGGCACCGCCTCCGGGGCGGACGATCCGGTCAGCAGGGCGCACTTGTCCCTGGAGGCAATCTTCCAGGCGTCCCTTATCTGCCTGGCCCTGGCCGAAAGGGCCTGGTGCGTCACGACTGCCCCCGCGGCCGGGCCGGACCCCCCGGAGTACAAAACCGCCGCCGTGCCCGCCGGCAGGGGCGAGCGGGATGGCCTGAGGCCTGGGAGAGGGCTCAGCCGGCCCCCGTCCCTGAAGACGAGCCTGGGCGCCTGGTGCTCCTCCGCCATGGGGTTAGCCGCGACGGAGAGCATGAGGAGATCCGGGTCGGCGTCCAGGAGAGCGCCCTTGAGCCTCAGCCTCTGCCATTCCGGATCCATCGGCGCGAAGGCCGCTCCGCTCAGGACCAGGCTCAGCGCCGCCGCCGCGAAGTCGGCGCCCATCGGCATCAGGAGCGCTCCCAGAAGCTCCGGCCCCATGCCTCCCGAAAACTCGGAGACCTCCCGTATCCGCGCCAGGAGCTCGCGGCCGCCCAGCCTCCCGTCCGGGCTGGAGAGCGCGGGCCCGGCGCCCGTCTCCTCCAGTCGCTTTTTCAGCATGTAGCCCAGACTCTCCTTGGGGCGGGCGGGCAGCTCCGCGCCGCGGGAGAGCTTCCTCAGCCTCGCGTCGTCGCCCGAGGCGAGGAGCGTGAGCTCGCTCACCTTCTTCGAGGGGCCCTCGGCGGCCTGCGCCAGGACGCTCAGGAAGCCTATCTTCACGGCGTAGGCAAGATCCGCGCCCAGGAGCTGCCGGTCCACCGCCACGCGCCCCTTGACGCCCGGGGCCCTGGCGGATCTCTGCGCCGCGCCGGGGCCGGTCTCCACGTGGAGGGACAGGGAAGGCCCCGGGTACAGGGCCCCCGCCCAGCCGCGGGTCCTGAAGCCTTCGACCGAAGGCGCGGACCCGTACTGGTCGAAGACTATCGCGCTCGTGAAATAGGACTGCGCGGGCCCGTCCTTGCCCAGGATCTTCATGACCCTGCCCCAGCCGGGGAAGCTTTCGGTCAGGGTCGCGCCGTCCAGGGCCGCCAGGCGCTCGGCGCAGGCCGCGACAGCCCAGGAGACCGTCGCCCCCTGCGGGAAGTCCATGGCCAGGGGCATCATGACCGGCACGCCCTCCACGGGCCCCCGCCAGGCGGCCGGAGCGGCGCGGGCCGCGTCCCCGCCGCCCCCCCCGGCTCGCCCGAGGCTCAAAGCCTCCCCGGCCGCGAAGCCGTCCGCGTCGTCCGCCTCGCGCCGTCCCTCCGGGGTGGCGCCGACGCCCGGAAGGCCGGGCGAGCCGTCCACGTACCCGGTGCCGGCC
>JAIRZX010000015.1 GCA_031267005.1 Deltaproteobacteria bacterium | reverse complement strand
GAGGCGCGCCTGGGCCTGAGGCGCGCCTGGGCCTGAGGCGTGCCTGGGCCGGAGGCGAGGCTGGACCGGAGGCGAGGCTGAGGCAAAGGCAAAGGCGGGGAGGGCGGGCAGGCGGCGCGGTGCCGTCTGGGCGGGAACGGTCCGGGCAGGGAGGGCGCCGAAAGCCGGTCCGGAAGCTTCCGGCGGCTGAAGTTCGCTATCGCTCTTCGCCTTCAATACGCCTTTTCCTTTCCGCCACGCCTCTTGCCGTTCCGTCCAGTCTTTTTCCCTCCCGCCCCGTCTGGATTCCGTCCTTATCCGCCAAGTCCCGTCCCGCCCCATCCTCCGTTACGGGTTTCCCGGCCGGCCTGAAAAGGCCCCCCGATCGCCGAAGCTTTGGGCGCGGCCCGCAGTCTGCCTTTCCCGTCCGCCGCGCACGCCGCCGGGCCTCCCGCCAGCCGTTTGCGGGACCGGTTGCCCCCCCTTCAGCCTTACGGCGGACGGCGGGGACGGCGGCGGGAGGGAAGGGCGGTTTCCTGGCTGCGGCGGGCCCTTTTCAGCCGAATTTCGACAACACCCTGAAAAGGGTTTTTTTTTGTCTATATTTCGTCAGGCGGGCGGGTCGGGATTCCCGAAAATCCCCCGGAAATACCAAAGCCAAGCGCCCTGTCGGCTTATTTTTTGACGAATGACCGGGAAGCGGGACGGCTTTACGCGCCGTTGACAAGCGGATCCGGGCGGTGCTATAAGTCCGTCCATGCGCTCTTATTGATATTAAGAATCAATAGCAACTTTTTATGTTGATACTGAGAATCAGCAAAGATTGCAGCTTATGATTCGGCGCTGACTTTTCCTCCCGCCCGGAGGCGGCAGGGGCCCCTGACGCCCCCAAACCCCCTCCGCGCGTCCGAGCCCGGGGAAAGCCCCCGGCCCCGGCCCGAAAGACCCCTGCAAGCCATGCCCAAAGCGCTCCTTACCTCGCTCGCGGCCTCTATCCTGGCCCTCTTCCTGCCCTCTGCACTCTCGGCCGACATCGACTTGCCCGCTCCCCGGACAGAGGGGGGGACCGGGGTCTTCGACGCTCTCAAAAAACGGTCCTCCGCCGCAGGAGGCGACTTCTCCCCCGCGGAGGTGTCCCTGGAGGAACTCTCCACCCTCCTGTGGGCCGCCTCGGGACTGAACCGCGGGGAGTCGGGCTGGACGGTGCCCATGGCCGACGGGCTGGCCCCCTACGTGGACGTGTACGCCATCGGGAACGGCGGCGTATACCGCTACGACTGGAAGGGCAACAAGCTCGTCGAGATCTCCCAGGAGAACATAAAGGACAAGATAGCCCACCAGGGCTTCGTCCGGAGGGCCGCCTGGATCCTGGCCTTCGCATCCAATCCCGAGTTGCTCGCCAAGCTCCGGCGCCCGGAGACCGGGCCCGAGTTCGCGCAGGTGCTGACCGGCGCCATGACCCAGGACGTCTACCTCGCGGCGGCTGCCTTAAACCTCGGGACCCGCTATATCCATTCCTTCTACGCCGAAGAGCTCCAGTCAGGCCTGAAGCTCCCCGAGGGTTCCGTGCCCATAGCCTTGATGCTCGTTGGCAAGTAACGGCCGTCGCGGGGGGGTGGCTTGTGAAACCCCTGCGGGCCGCTGAAGGCGGGGGGCTTGGGGCTCGGGCTTGTTAAGCCCCGCCGGGCCTTTGGGCGCGGCGCGGGGGGGCCTGTAAACCCACTTCGGCTTTACGGGCCGCCATAGGCCTGGGCCGCTCCGGGCCCCGGCATCCTCCGTCCCGGTCGGCTTCCGCCCGTCCTTGCCCTTCCGCCGCCCGGCATCCTTTATGCCTTCCGCCGCCCGGAGTCCCGCTTTCCTTCCGCCGCCCGTCCTTGCCCTTCAGCCCTCCGCAGCCCCCGTCACGGGGATTTCTTCCGGTCCGGGCGGGCTCTCGCGGCCCGCCTCCCGACCGCTATGGGCGCCGCGCCCCCCGTGCGCTTCCCCGTTACGCCGGGTTTTCCCGTAAGCCGCGCGCCCGCTCTTGAAGGCGGGCCCAAGCGCCTTCTAGCGGCCCGCAGGCCATTACGAGACACGAGATATCCCCATGAAGACCGGAACCCTGCGCGGGAGCGCCTTAACCGCGGCCTCACTGGCCCTGGCCTGCGCGGCCTTAACCCTGTACGCCTCCAGAGCCGACGCCCAGCCGAAGTTCAACAACTGGACCGAGATCTCCAAGGCCATGGCCGTCTCGCTGAACAAAGGCTACGACGTCTACGCCGCAGGGGGCAGCGCGTCCTGGGAGGAGGCGAGGGACTGGGTCAACGACGCCTACTTCGGCTACTACGAGAAGGAAGGCTTCGAGCGGATGGTGAAGTCCTCCATCTCCGGGAAGCGGGCCTCCACGGTCGAGTACAAGTTCGCCACCATCAAGACCAAGCTCAAGGACGGGGTCGACTCCTCGGTCATCCTCTCCGAGATAAACGATCTCATAGCGATGCTCGAGGAGGACGCGACCGCACTGGACATCAAGTTCAACCTGGTCCAGGCCGCGCCGTCCGCCCCGGCCGCGGGGGGGGGAGCCGCTGAGGCCCCGGCGGGCTCGGTCGAAGGCGCCGCGCAGACTGCCGGAGCAGGCCCGCAGGAGGACGGAGGCGCCGCTCAGCCGGCCTCCGGCGGCGGCCCGGGCGGGGGGGCCTCGGGCACCACGAGTTTCCTCATGTCGCTGGGCATTCTCCTCCGGGAGGGCTTCGAGGCGATCCTGGTCATCGCGGCGATAGCCGCGTACCTGAAACGTTGCGGCATGCTCGCCCAGGTCAGGACCGTCTACTGGAGCTCCGCCGCCGCGGTGGCGGCCAGTTTCGCCGCGGCCGTCGCCCTCCAGGCCGTGTTCTCCGTGTCCGGCGCGAAGCAGGAGATCCTCGAGGGCTTCACGATGCTCCTGGCGACCGCCGTGCTATTCGGGGTCAGCAACTGGATGTTCTCAAAAGCCGAGGCCGAGGCCTGGAAGAGCTATATAGCTGGAAAGGTCCAGGTCGCGGTGGCAACGGGGAGCAGCTTCGCCCTCGGGGCGGCGGCCTTCCTCGCCGTCTTCCGCGAGGGCGCGGAAACCATCCTCTTTTACCAGAGCCTGTTCGCCACCCAGGGCGCCGACCCCTTCATGATCTGGACGGGCTTCGCGGTGGGGTGCGTGGGCCTCGCCCTCATCTTCGTCATCATCCGCCACGGAACCCAGATAATCCCCTTGAAGCCCTTCTTCATCGGCACGAGCATCCTGATGTTCGTCATGTCCATCGCCTTCCTGGGCGGAGGCATCAAGGAGCTCCAGGAGGGCGACGTGTTCGGCGTGACCCCCGTCGAGTTCATGCCCACCATAGACATCCTGGGCGTCTACCCCTGCCTGCAGACCCTAGTGCCCCAGGCGGTGCTCCTCCTGTTCGCGGTGCTCTCGATAATCTGGATCAAGGCCAGGCAAAAGCCCACGGCCCCCCTGGCCGGCGCCTCCGGCCCGGCCCGGGCCTGACGTCGGGCCGCCGGGCGCGTCCGGGCCAGACGGCGGGCACCCGGACGGGCGCGGGCCGCATTTTTGCTCCCGCGCACGGGCGGGCCGCCCAGCCGCTTTCGGCCTTCAGCCCGGATCCGCCGTCGCGAGCCTCGACAGCTGGGCCCCAAGCGCCCTTTCGCCCGCATCCCGGCTCTCCCGAAGCGCCGGGACGCCGAAGGCAAGTTTCCGTTCCGCCGCCCGTTCGCGGCGGCCAGTTCCACATAAGCCATCCACTCGGGAGGTTCTATTACATGATTAGGAAATCCTTGTTCACCTTAGCCGCGCTCTCACTCGCCTTCGGGCTCGGGCTGGCCGTCCAGGCTCAGGCCCAGGCCCCCGGCGCTGCCACCGCGGGCTTCGAAGAGTTCCCCATCGGCGACGACCAGACGGTCGGCCCCCTCCACGTGGCGGGCGTCTACTTCCAGCCCGTGGACATGGAGCCCGCGAGCGCGGGCGGCCTGCCCAAGGCCCAGGCCGACATGCACCTCGAGGCCGACATCTCCGCGGCCGAGGGCAACAACCTGGGCTACGGCGCGGGCGACTTCGT
>JAIRZX010000599.1 GCA_031267005.1 Deltaproteobacteria bacterium | reverse complement strand
GGTCTACCTTGCCGAGTACGCCCGGCCGGGGCCCCTCGTCTCGGTCATCCGCATGGGTGTCCTGAACCTCTCGGGAGTGCCCTCGGTGGTCTTCGGGCTCTTCGGTCTCGCGCTGTTCGTGAAGGCCTTCGGTTTCGGGAGATCGATCCTGGCCGGGAGCCTCACCCTGGGCCTCCTCATCCTGCCCACGGTGGTGGCCGCCTCCGAGGAGGCCCTTCGCCAGACCCCCCAGTCCTTCCGGGAGGCGGCGCTGGCCCTGGGTGCCAGCCGCTGGCAGGCCATCCGCCAGGTCGTCCTCCCCGCCGCCCTCCCGGGCATGCTCACCGGCGCCATCCTGGCCCTGGGCCGGGCCGCCGGCGAGACGGCCCCCATCGTGTTCACCGCGAGCTGCGCCTACACGCTCTCCTCGCCCGGCTCCGTGTTCCAGGAGGTGATGGCCCTTTCCACCCATATCCTGAACCTCGCCACCAACGGAACCCATATCGAGGAGACCAGGCCCCAGCAGTTCGGGACGGCGCTGGTGCTCCTGGCCATGGTCCTGGGGCTTTCCATGTGCGCCATCATCGTGAGGGCGAAGCTGAGGAAAGGCAGGCGCTGGTAGTCAAGCCCGCAAGCCCGCCCCCCCGCTTGCCGCCCGGGCCCCAAGGAACGTCCGGGTAAATTGGTTCGCCGCGAAGGGCGGCGAGAGGTCAAATCCCGGAAAGGCGCCATCCGGGCGAGGGCAAGGCCCGCTCCGGCGCCTCCCGGCTTTTTTGGGGGCGGAGGCGCCGAGTGAACTGGAAAGCGTCCGGCTCCGGCCGCGGCGGAATGATTGCCCGGCCTTGCCCGGGCGTCGGGATTGCCCGGCCTTGCCCGGGCGTCGGGATTGCCCGGCCTTGCCCGGGCGTCGGGTTTGCCCGGACCTGCCCGGGCGTCGGGATTGCCCGGACCTGCCCGGGCGTCGGGTTTGCCCGGACCTGCCCGGGCGTCGGGATTGCCCGGCCCTGCCCGGGCGTCGGGATTGCACGCGAAAAGGAGCGGACGGCCCGCGAGGCCCTTTAGGAAATGCCTGAAGAAGACAAGGAAAAGCGGCAGATAGTCATCAGAGCCAACGACGTGGACTTCTACTACGGGGATTTCCACGCTCTCAAGGGCGTCACCATCGACATCCGGGACCATGAGGTGACGGCCATGATAGGCCCCTCCGGATGCGGCAAGAGCACCTTCCTGAAGCTCTTGAACCGCATGAACGACTTCGTGCCGGGGGCGAGGCTGGCGGGGGAGATACTTATCCGCGGGGAGCCGGTTTACGGCCCGGACGCCGACCCCGTGGACATACGCCGCAAGGTGGGCATGGTCTTCCAGCGGCCTAACCCCTTCCCGAAGTCTATCTACGACAACATCTGCTACGGCCCCAAGCTCATCGGCATACGCCGCAAGCCGGAGCTGGACGAACTCGTCGAGAAGGCCTTGAGGGCCGCCGCGCTGTGGGAGGAGGTCAAGGACCTGCTGGGCAAGAGCGCCATGGACCTCTCCGGGGGCCAGCAGCAGAGGGTCTGCATCGCCAGGGCCCTGGCGCTGGAGCCCGACATCCTCCTTATGGACGAACCCACCAGCGCGCTGGACCCCATCGCCACCGCCAAGGTGGAGGAGTGGATCAAGACCTCGGGGCTCACCATAGTGATAGTCACCCACAACATGCAGCAGGCGGCCAGGATCTCCGATCGCACGGCCTTCTTCTACATGGGCGAGCTCGTGGAGTTCGGCAAGACCCTGGAGCTCTTCACCAGGCCCAGAGAGAAGCGCACGGAGAACTACATCACCGGGCGCTTCGGATGACGGCGGCCACGGGAGCCGCGAAGCGAGGGCGCCCGAGACCGGAGGCAACGTTGCCTGAAGGCCATGTTGGCAGGAGGCCCACGGAGGACGCTGGCCGTGGAAGCCGGAAGCCATGGAAACCGGGAGGAGGGACAGGAACCGGCGGCAACGCGGGCATAGGGCTGGGGAGTCACGGGAGGCCCAAGCCCAGGCCCGCGGCTGGATGACGAAAGGGGCTGTCGCAACAAGCTCCAATGGTGTAGAACGGAACTGGTGGGATTCGGGCTGATAAGGCCGGGTGAAGTTCCCGAGCTTCGTTAGCCCTGCAGGCATCGGAGACATAGCAAGCCTTCGAGTTTGGAACGCCGTGAAGCCCCTGAAGCCGAAATGCCCGTTGCGGGGTCCCGTCGGGCGTCGGCGCCATAAAGGATTTCAGTGGGCGGGTTTGGTCCGGAGTGGGCCCTAAAGGCCCTCTTTGAGGCCGTCCAGGCCCTCGAAGAGGGCCTGGACGGCGCGGAAATCACGAGGGAGCCGGGGAGGAGAACCGGCGGGGCAAGCAAAAGAAGCTCGCGCAAGGGCGCGGAAGGCTCCGCCTGGGGAGCTCGGGCCCGGGATTAAAGAGGCGGATTGGGGCGGGGGCTGGCTTCGGGGTCCGTGATGGACCCGCGGCCGCCAGGCACGCCGGAAGGGACTGGATCATGACGGTTGGGCTGTTCGAGAAGAAGCTCACGGAACTCAGGGGCAAGCTGGTAGAGATGGGGCGGGACGTCCTCGAGATGCTCAAGAACGCTGGAGCGGCGCTCACCGCCTTCGACAAGGAGGCGGCGCGGGCCGTCATGAGGGCGGACCGGGAGGTGAACGACCTGGAAAACCGGGTGGTAAACAGGGCCATCACCCTCATCGCCACTAACCAGCCGGTGGCGGGGGACCTGAGATTCCTGGCCTCCAGCCTGCGGATGGCATCCGAACTCGAAAGGATAGGCGATCTCGGCAGCAACCTCGCGAGGAGGACCATCAAGCTCATCAAGATGGAGAAGGAAGGAATCCCTTCCGCGCCTTTGCCCGACAAGCTTCCGCTCATGGTCCAGAAGGCTATCCACATGCTGGAGATGGCCGTGGTAGCCTTCGAGACCAACGACGCGGACCTGGCCCGGAAGGCCATTGCCTACGACGACGAGATTGACGAACTCTACAAGATCATCCGCAACGACGCCCTCGCCCAGGTGTACACCGACGGGAGGAGGGCCATATGGGGATTCGAGGTGTGCATCCTCACCTACCACCTCGAAAGGCTGGGCGACCACGCCACCAACGTCGCCGAAGAGACCGTCTACATGGCCCAAGGCAAGAACATCCGCCACGACCACTACGGCCCCGAAGGACCGGCGGACGGCTGGTAGGCTCACGTCGGGCGCGCCTGTGGCCCATGCCTGAAACTCGCCGCGGCCGCGAGGAGCCCTTCGAAACGCGAAATCCGCGAGACGCGACTGCCGCTCTTTCGGCCCTGACGCCCGAAGAACTCCGTGGCCATCTCGCCCGGAAAATGCTTACGGCGAAGTCCCCGGGCCAGATTCTTAAGTTTTGGATCTCCGCTCGCTCCGTTAGCCGGAACCGCCCGGCTTAGCCGCCCCCCCGCATCCCGCCGCGTGCCCCCTGTCTCCGATACCGCGAATCACCTTTGTCTCTAAACTTTCCAGATGCCTTTGACATCCCGCCAGCGGCCCATAAACCTGGCTTTCCAATCCCCATTGAACCAAAGCTCGACAGCGAACTCGCTCCTAACCGTATGCCGCAGACAATTTGCTTTGTCGATACGTAACTTCATGCCATTACGCTTTACAGCGTATGTAATTTCGAATTTGGAATATAAAATATAAAATATAAAATTAAAAAGTTTGAAGTTAGAAGTTTGAAGTTTGAAGTTAGAAGTTAGAAGTTAGAAGTTAAAAGTTAGAAGTTAGAAGTTAGAAGTTAGAAGTTAGATGATAGAGGTTAGAGGTTAGAGGTTAATTCCGCTGAGAAAACCCAGCTCCTCCCACGAAGTATCCCTTATCAGGGCTCGGGCTTCCTCGCTCCTGCTCACGCCCCCCCCCCTCTCGTCTTCCCTAAGTATCGACTCCAGCCTGGCACGGAAGCGCGCCCTCCCTGAGCCAGTGATCTGATACGTGCGACCAAAGCCGTTGCGTTTGGTTTGCCGTCGCTCTCCGGGTCCCTAATGCTGGCGGATGAGAGGGGAGGGTTTTCGCAATTGAATCAATTATTAGGGGCTGCTCCGCGCGGACCCTACCTTCGGGAATTGGCGGCATAAACTTCGCCACAAGCCGGTCTGTCCGAAACAGCGGGATTCGGCGGCGCGCCAGCCGGGCTGGCTTGATCCCGCCCTGGGGGGCCGCGACGCAGAAACCCACTGAAAACTCCTAGGATTGAACTTAAATCATGAATTTAGTATAAACAAAAAAGGGCAATGCTGACGCCTCCACTATCTTGAAGGACCAAAGCCGGAATGCGAACCAAATGACCCAGGATTTACCCGTTCTTCCCCTAGGGCTGGCGGACTTTGAAGACCTTAGGGAAAAACATGCAGTCTACGTTGACAAGACTAAGTATATCACTGAGCTTGAAAAAGCAGGCAAGTTCATCTTTTGCGCCCGGCCCCGCCGTTTCGGCAAGTCCCTTACTGTGCATATGCTCGATGCCTTCTACTCGGGGCGCAAAGATCTTTTCCAGGGACTTGTTGCCGGAAAATATACGTGCTCCCCTAATTTTGTAGTCTGCCCAGTCATCAGGCTTGACATGTCCGCTGTGGCGGGCAGCGACAGCAAGGAAAACTTACAAGACGAAATCATGGGTCTTCTTGAAATTGTTGCCAAGCGGCATCAAGTATCAGTGCGTAGCTCTAATTACGCAAAAGCCTTTTCTAGTATTATTCAGGACGTCCATGAGGAGAGCGGCCAAAAGACAGTCCTCCTTTTGGATGAGTACGACGCTCCCGTCATAGACATTATCGGCAGGGACAAGTTTACTTCTGATCAGAAATTGCTTTCCGATACGCGGAACGTAATGCAAGAATTTTACACGCGTATAAAAGTTGAAGAAGAACATATCAAGTTCGCCTTCATTACAGGAGTCACTAAGTTTTCCAGAATTGGCGTGTTTTCCAAACTCAACAACCTCCTGGATATTTCCCTTTTTCCAGATTTCAGCGCTTTCATGGGCTACACCCATGAAGAACTAAAGACGTATTTCGCTCCTTTCATAACCCGCACCGCCCTTGAGCTCAATATGAGCGAAGAAGGGCTTCTAAATAAACTCAAGGAATATTACGACGGCTTTTCCTTTGACGGGGAAAGCGAGGTGTACAACCCTTTTTCAGTCCTTTCGTTCTTCAAGGCAAGAAAATTCGGAAACTTTTGGATGGAATCAGGATCTAACACCGTCGTCAGGAAATTCCTGCGGGATAAGGAGCTTACGGTTGACCAGTTCCAGGGCCAGGAAATGAACTACAGCCAAGCTAGTGCTCCCGGGGAAATTGATGCCACATCGCCTGAAGGGTTCCTCTACCAATCAGGCTACCTTACCCTCCGCGCCACAGAAAACGGGGCGTATCTCCTGGATTATCCCAACAGCGAGGTGCGAGAGGCGGTTTCAACGCTGTTTTTGGAAAATTTCACCTCAGACTGGGGGGCCGTCGGCAAATCAGGACGGAAACTGGGCGCCCGACTGGCATCCGGCGATATCGGCGGAATGGTTAACGCCTTAATTAAACTTCTTGCGGGCATTCATTACCTCGATCGCTTGGACGCGAACAGAGTTCCGCTGCTCAGCTCGCTCAAGAAAATCATCGGCAAGATATCCGGATCGGAAAGCCTTGAACCGTCGGACGAGAGCGAGGCGGCGAAGCTGGCGGAGAAGCTGCAAAAAGAAAAGGGCGAGCACTACTACCGTTCATTGGTGCAAGCCTGCCTGTGGATGGCCGGGGCTACAGTCATCCCCGAGAAACCTGTGAACCACCGACGTATGGATCTGGAGGTTGTCCGCGGATCCCTGACGTACGTCCTGGAACTGAAAGTCGCGAAAAACGCCAAGTGGGCGGCCAGGGCGGCAAGGGCCGGAATGGACCAGATTCACCGGAGGGGTTACGGAGGCGCCTCGGAAACGCCCGTCCTGGTTTCGCTTGCCGTCGGAAAGGCGGAGAGGAACATCGTGGGCTGCATCTTCAAAAGGAACGGGCGCGAGACGGCCTTAAAGTTTAAGGACGGGACATGCGTAACCCCCCCGCCCCCACCCGGGGGCGGCTTGGGGTAGGCAAGCCCCCTTCCTGAGGGACACGCCTTTTTTCAGGCGTCCTTTGAGTTCTGCGTTCCCCGTTTCCGGCGCACCGCCCCTTCCGCCGACCGGGGGAAAGCCGAACCGCAGGGACCGGGACGCCTTTGGCTGAGGGAGTCGGCGCATGGGGTCAGCGCCCCTCCCCGGACGCGCACAGTTCCGATTTGCCGCCGCGGCGTTAAGGGCAGACGTCCCGAAGAAGCCAGACTGCTTTGGGCCCTGCCGGGGAAAGGGCGGTTCCGGGATACCCTGCGGACTGAAGGGGACGGATCCGGTTGGCCCGGGAAGGGGGGCGGGCTTCTGGAGTTGATCCTTAGGCGAATTCCTTCGGAAGCGCACTGGGGTTCCCGGCGTCGCGGAAGGCCTCCCTCGCCTCCCGCTGGCTTTCACGGCGCACGGGAGCAAAGGGGCGCAGCCCGTCCGCCGGCCGCCTCCCGGCAATGCCGACGGGCCCTGAGGCCCGAATCATTCCCTTCCGTCGGTCGCTTGCGACCGTCAGGCAACGCCCGAGACGGCGAGAGCCTCTTTGGGCGGTCGGCAAAACCAGCCTCCGGCTTGAGTTTTGGGAGATAATTAAAGAAAAGGATTTAGCGTCAACCAATCAAATACGCGTCGGACTGACGCCGGGAGATCCCCCTCGGAGGCGGCCGGAAGGCCCTCGGCGGGGAAACGCGGGCGACTCTGGGAGGAAGGGAAGCCCGGGCGTTTCGGCATGCTTCGGGGAACCCGGCAGGGCACGTCAGTCAACCGCGGCTTGAACGAGTCAAACCGGGACAGGGCGCGTAAGGACTGAGGCTCGGCTCGGGCCCGACGCGCGGGAAAGGCCGGGGGAGGGATGCGACTTCGGGGAAGGGGGGGGGCAGCTGACTTTTCTCAGTGGAACCAGAGGTTAACAGGCACGCGATTTTCAGCTTTGATGAATATTTTGCAAAGATAAATTTTTCAACGTCCTTGCCCCATTCTGAATGTTATTTCATAAAAAAAACCAGTAACAATACCGCCCGTCCGGACCGTGTTTTGCCGAGCGTCCGGAATGTTAGAGGTTCGGTATGGGGAAGCTGAACGACACGGAGATCCGATGCGCCCTATGGCGAAAAGGATTGGCGCGCGCGAAGAGGGCAGGCCCCGGCCCCGCAAACTCGCTCTCCCCTTCTTCATCGGTCCCAGTATTATATTGCCTATACAATACAATACCGGAATCTTGACATGCAGTTATCAAGACGGGGTAAAATATTTGTTGTTATTTTTTTGCTAACTAATATTTCGTCTGCGCGACAAAACTGATATTTCGTCAACTCTTACTCAACGCCCTGATCGGGACTCACCGGGAACACCTCCAGGCTTTCCAATACCATCCGGCATTTCAGAGGGCCGCAGGATCCCCCTGGCCCGTCTGAAACGAGGATTCCCCCGTTGCCGTCCGTTCCGGCATACCCGTCAGGACCGGAGGCCTCGCCGAACCGGCCGTTCCCGCAGATCTCCGGCAGGACCATATGGACCCGCAGTTCGCCTTTCGCGAGCATGTCCGGCTCTACGGCGACGGTTACGTTATCCAGAGGCGCATCGCGTACACGGGAAATGCCGCCTCCGGACAGTTCCAACGCGACCGACTGGTCGGTTGAAGGGCAAACGCCCGAACTTCCGTAATCGGCGAGCCTGGCGTAGAACACGGCGCCAGGGGCCGTCCGCAATGCCTGCGGCAGGCGGATCCTGGCCAGTACATGCCTCCCCATCACCTCGCGGCCGTAAGGCGAAAGCCCGTTGAAGGACACCCAGCCCTTCGACTCTATCCTGGCTCGGCTCACGAGCGCGAGCTTGTCGAGCTCCCTGCGGGGGGGAGTGCCGTTAACTAAACCCGGCCAGTCCCGGTCGGTCAGGACGAATCCCGCCCCCTCCAGGACCTTTGCCATGTCCCCGTAACGCACGAACTCTTCCGGCCGCCCGTTGCGCGCGTCCCCGGCCCTAAGCCCGTCCCCCGCCCGGGGGGCGAGGGCCAGCTTCAAGGCCGCGCCCTTCCTCGAGGCGGCCACCGAGAGGGCCATCATGTAGGCGTTCGGGTCCCCCATGTCTATCCCGAGGCCGACCCCCGGACGCACGGCGGCCGCGGCTTCCCGCGCCTGCACCGCGAGCGCTTCGCCGGAAACGACCCCGAAGGCCCTGCCAGGAAGAATGTCCAGCGGCATCGCGAACATGAAACAGGCCCAGACGGCGCAGGCCGCGGCGGCCGGCGCCAGGGCCCAAACCAGAATCTCCTCGTAAACCACCTTGAGCCCGTTGGCCCAGCCCAACCCGTAGCCCTCGGAACCCGGCGGGAGCGCCCTTTTTGAACGGCCGGAACCGCCAGCCGCGCCGCTTGGCGCTCCCAGCGGCTTGCCCGCCGCCCCTTCCGGGACAAGGGCGGGCGCATCCCCCGGGGCCCGCCCCGGGGCCGGGCCGCCGGGACGCCCGAGCGCCGCGAGCGCCAGCGCGGGAAGCGCTGCCGACATGGGCAACGCGGCAGAAACTCCAAACATCCACGCCAGGGAGGAGTTCCCCGCAGAATATGACGCGGCGCAGTACGCGGAGAGACTGGCGACGTAGACGACGCCGACGGCGGCCGCCCGGGAGGAGCCGTCCTCCCTCCCGCGCGCGGCCCGCCTCGCGGCCAGCGCCAGGAACGCCAGCGCCGCGGCCGCAAGCGCCGTATAGGGCCACGGGCTCCAGCTCCCGTATCCCCGTATGAAGAAGTCGGCGTACAGCGGGATCCCTGAAAGCAGCCAGGCGTTCAGCTGGGCGAGGACAGGCCCGGCTCCCGTCACGACCGGCTCGCCAGCGCGCTCGAAGGCGTAGTAAGCCAAAGCCGGATACAAGATAAGGCTTGCGGCCCCGGCAAGGAGAGCTCCGGAGGCGCCCGCGAGGCAACCGGAGAGGCGGGGGGATTTGCCGTTGGCCAGCGTTGCCCGGCAACGGCCCGTCTTCAGCCCTCCGGGTCCTTTCGGGCCGAAACGGACGTTTCGCCGCTCCTTCACGAGCCCAGGGCGCCTTGCGGACTGGCTTTCCCGTCCAGCGGCCTTCACGGCGTACACTTTTTCCGAGCTTCCCCGACCACGCGCCGTCGCGGCTAGGGAGTCAGCGCCCTCCCTTCCCTCCGTTCGCTCCGGTCCCCCAGTTCGCTCCGGTCCTTCCGTTCGCTCCGGTCCTTCCGTTCGCTCCGGTCCCTCCGTTCGCTCCGGTCCCTCCGTTCGCTCCGGTCCCTCCGTTCGCTCCGGTCCCTCCGTTCGCTCCGGTCCCCCCGTTCGCTCCGGTCCTTCCGGTCCATCTGCTCCTTTCTGTCCTTCCGGTCCTTCCGTTAACTCCGCGCCGCCGATTGCCTCCGCATTTTCCATAGCCTCCGAGCGGTCTTGGCCCTCCTGAGAAGCCGCCGCCCTTTCAGGATCAAAGACGCCAGAAACTATAGAGGCGAACAGGATAAACGCAAACAGCCCAGGGAAGCTTGCCGGGGAGCACAGGAGAATCAGGGCGCACGGGAAGAAAATCCTTCTCGCCAGATCGCTTGCCGGCTTCGAGCCGCAGCGCGGAGAGAAGGCCTCCCGCATGGCCGCGAGCATCCCGAAGATCGCCATGAGCTCGCTGAACATGCCTTTGGCCGCCAGTGAACTCACGAGCCAGCCGCAAACGAGCCCCATGGAGGCCAGCAGGGGGCCCGCCACGGAGCGGGGACTGACAAGCCGCGCCATGTAACATGCCCCGGAGGCGACGAGAGCGGTTATCAGGCACAAAGTCCAGGGCGCCGACCAAAGGGCCTGGCCTCCCTTGGCCGCGGCCAGCATGCCGATAAGCGACACCGTACCCGGCGCGTCGAAGGCGAGCCACTCGAAGCGAGGCAGCGCCTCCAGGCCGCCGCCGGAAAGGACGCCCAGCATCAGGTCGGCCATGAGCGGCCACGCGTTGTAGTCGGTTGCCGTGTGCGTCCATATGATGAGCCTGGCCCCCGGCCAGGCGGCCGACCATAAGAGCGACACGGAAAAACCCAACAGGAGGAGGGCTCCCATGGGCTCAAGGCCGCGAAAGGCCCCGCAGGAAGACTTGCCCGCGGCGGGGGATGCGCCAACCCCTTCTCCCTGAGGAGCGCCCGTCCAATCGGTCCCGCCGTTGCCTCCGCCCGGCTTGCTCCGATCGTTGAGGACGGCTAAGGAACCGGAACCGGCTGCGCCTCCTGAGCTTCCAAAATTTCCAGGACTTCCAGAACTACCAGGACTTCCAGGACTTCCAGGACTTCCAGGACTTCCAGGACTTCCAGGACTTCCAG
>JAIRZX010000579.1 GCA_031267005.1 Deltaproteobacteria bacterium | reverse complement strand
CCCCTCAGCGGACAGGATCCAGATGGTTATCCCCGATATGAGCCCCCTCGCCGAGGCCACCGCCATGGGGTTCCAATCGACGCTCTTGACGAGTATCCCGGAACTGCTCCACAGGAGGGCGGTCAAAGCGAGCGTCCAGAGCGCCGCCCTTTTGGTCGTTATGCGGAAAGGCGAGCGGGGCTCCCGGCCGTCCGCGGCGCCGGTCGGCGGGGCGGCCGGGCCCCGCGCCCCCTCCGTGTTCTCGTCAGTCACCTGCTAAACGCTTTCCGCGCCGCGAAGCGGCGCCGGGGCCGCGCCTGGGGCGCCGGGCCGCCGTCAAAAGGGAAAAAAACCGCCGGGGCGGGGGCGGCGAAATGGAAGCGCAGCGGCACCCCCCCGGAAAGCCCGCTCCGGCGGCAAAGCCCGCGCCGCCTGTGGGAAAAGCCCCGTCCCTGACCGTTTCGGAGGGCGCGTAGCCTTTACCGTTTCGGAGGGCGCGGAGAAGGGCCCGGGCCTCCCCCCCGCCCCGTCCCCTTGCGCCCTTCCGGGCCCGCCCCCCCTTCGGGGGAGGCCTTTAGCCCGTCCGAAAGAAACGGGTCCGAACCCAAGGGGCACAGCCGGCACCTGGGGGCTTTCGGGCGGCAGAAGCGGTGGCCTGCGACCACTATGAGGGCGTGGTATTCGTTGTAGAGAGGCGCGTCGGGCGGGAGGCCGTCCATGAAGAGGCTTCGGATCAGACCGTAGGGCTCGTCCCCGGCGATGAGGGAGTGGCGGGAGAGGATCCGGCGGGTGTAGGCGTCCACCACGAAGCTGGGCTTCCCGGCGGCGTACAGCACGATGGAGTCGGCGGTCTCAGGGCCCACGCCGTTTACGGACAGGAGCCCCTCCCTGAGCTCTTCCGCGGGAAGCCCCAGCACCTCCGGATCCAGCCCGCCCGCGCCGTTTTCCATGACGAAAGAGCACAGCGCCGTGAGCCTGCGGGCCTTCACGGTAAAATATCCGGAAGGCTTCAAGGCGAGCTCAAGCTCCCCGCGGTCCGCCGCGAGCAACGCCTCGGGGGTGTCCAGGCCCTTGGCCTTCAGGTTGGCGATGGCCCTTTCGACGTTGCGCCAGGCGGTGTTCTGCGTGAGCACCGCCCCCGTCATCACCTCGAAAGGGCTGTCGCCCGGCCACCAGTCGCACGGGCCCAGGGCGTCGAACAGTTTCCCGAAGATCCACCACAGCCTGTCCGCCGGCCAGCGTCCCCCGGTCGGGGGGGCCTGGACGCCGGCCCGGTCCCGTGCCTTGGCGCCTGGCGCTTCGGCCGCGGGCGCTTCGGCCCCAGCCCTTTTTGAGGGCTTCAGGGCTGGGGCCTCAGTCCTTCCGGGCGTCGGAGCCTTCCGTTGCGGGCTCGGCCGCATCTTTCGCGGCCTTGGCATCCTTGGCCTCCTTGGCCTCCTTGGGCTTGGCCTCGGCCTTCGCGCCCTTGGCCGACGCGGCCTTCTTCGCAGCGGGGACCTTGGGCTCGGCCTCGTCCCCGGCGGCCTTGGGCGAAGCCTTCCTGGGCGAAGGGGCCTTGGGCTTGGAGCCGTCCTCCGCAGGCTTCTCCGCCTTGGGCTTGGATGCGGGCTTGGCCGGCGCGGGCGGCTCCTCGCCCTTGGCGGCGGCATCGGCGGCGGCCTGGACGGCCAAAGCTGCGCGGGCCGCTACCGCCGCCTTGGAGCGGCTCGGGCGGGAGGGCTTCCGCTTGGGCGGGGCTGCCTCGCCTGATACGGCCCCGGGCTCGGCGTCCCGGGCCGGGGCGGCGTCCCCGGGCCCGGCGGCCGGAGCCGCCTGACCGGTCGCGGGAGCGGGAGCGGGCGCCTCGGACGGGGCAAGCGCCTCGTCTTCGGTTTCAGCCGCAGGGTGAGTCTCCTGCGCGGCCTCGTCTGGGGCAGGAGCCGCCTTACCGGCATCGGCGCCCGTCTCTTGGGCGGCCCTCACGGCATCGGCGCCCGTCGCCTGGGCGGCCTCCACGGCATCGGCCCCCGTCGCCTGGGCGGCCTTACCGGCCTCGGCATCGGAGGCCTGAACGGAGTCGGGCGCCGTTTCCGGCGCAAGCTCCGTCTCCGAAACGGGCGCGGAACCGGTCCCGGCGGAGCCGTCGGGGGCATCCGCGGCGCCGGGCGCGCCGTCCTGGGCCTGGCTTGCGGACAGGGCCGCCTGGGCGGCCTTGTTGCGGGATGAACGATGGCGGCGCCTGCGGCGGCGCCCGCTCGTCTCGCCTTCGGGGGCGGGGGCGCCGTCGGCCGGCTTGGCCGCCTCGGGCTGGGGCTGGCCGGAGAGGGCCTGAAGTCCCCCGGAGCCGTCGGCGGGCGCGGCGGAGGCGCTCGCGTCCTCGCGGGCCCTGGCCGCGGCGGCCTCTGGCGAGACCACGAAGGCCCCGCCGTCCCTCTGGACCCCGGAATCCGAAGCGACCGGCTCGTTCGGGCCGGGAGCGGGGCCCGCCGGAGCGGGGCCCGCGTCAACTGACGCGCCGGGCTCGGCGGCTTCGCAAGCGGGCCCGGAAGCGGCGCCGGAGCCGGGCGCCGACTCGTCCTCAGGGATAATTCCCGGCGAGCGGTAGTCGTCGAGATCGTCGTAGGCGGCCGGGCGGGCACCCGCTCCCTGGCCCTGGCCATCGGATCCGCCGGGGGCGGCATGGGACGTGCGGGCCGCGTCGGCTTCGGGGACGGGGAGCTCATTCGGGAGCGACACGATGTCCGAAGGCTTCCAGGATAGCTCGAAGCGCACGTCGGGGGTTTCTTCGGTGACCTTGAGCTTCGGGGCCAGGCCGTAGACCCCGCCCGGGCGGGAGGTGAAGGCCAGGCCCCTGAAGGCGTAGGCCTCCTCCCGGGGGTCGCGCCCGTTGCCGGCGCGGCCGGCGGGGCCCCCCGCGGCGGGGCGGGGGGGTTTCGGGTCGCGGGCCGGCCGGGAAGGGGCGGAGGCGGAGAGGCCGGGCAGCTGCTCGCCCTTGGAATCGTCCTCAGGGGCTGGAGCCTGGTCGGCCTTGGAGGCGTTCTCGGAAGCGGCCTTCTGATCGTCCATGAACTCTCCCTTGCGGGCGCCGGGAGCTCCTCCCTTCCGGTCGCCCTTCCGGTCGCCGCGGTGCCCTTCGCGTCCCTGTCCCTCCCGGGACGGGCCGTCGCCGCGCCGTTTGGTCTCGGAGGAACGGTCCTTCAGGAAAAGGTCGTCGTCGGCGAAGATGACGGGGATCTTGGCGCCGAGGATGTTCTCTATAGCCTCGAGGTGGTGGACGTACTCCTCGCAGGCGAAGCTCACCGCCTTGCCGGTCTTGCCGACCCGTCCGGTGCGCCCGATGCGGTGGACGTAGGCTTCGGCGTCCTGGGGTATGTCGTAGTTGAAGACGTGGGAGACGTCCTCCACGTGGATGCCCCGGGAGGCGACGTCGGTCGCGACCATGATGTCCAGCTGGTTGTCCTTGAAGGACTGCATGAGCCTCAAGCGCTTGGGCTGCGGGAGGTCCCCCGTTATGCCCTCGGCGTGGTAGCCGTTGGCCACGAGCTTCTTGGCCAGCCAGTCCACCCCGCTCTGGGTGTTGCAGAAGATGATGATCCGGCTGTGCTCCTCGCGCTTCAAAAGGCCCAGGAGGAGCGGGAGCTTCTCGGCGCGGGTGACGTGGTAGAGTTCCTGGGCTATCTGGCCGCGGGACTGGGGGCCCGGCTCGGCGGTGATGTACTGGGGCGGGTTCATGAAATTGTAGACGAGCTCTAAGATCTGGTGGTTCAGGGTGGCGGAGAAGAGCATCGTCTGGCGGTTCTCGTAGGACGGGAGCCGGGAGAGTATGAACTTCAAGTCCCTTATGAAGCCCAGCTCGAGCAGGCGGTCAGCCTCGTCCACGATGGAGACCTCCACTCCGGAGGTGTTGAAGACCCGCTTGTGGATGTAGTCGGTAAGCCTGCCCGGGGTCCCCACCACGATGTCCGGGCCGGTCTCCAGCGCCTTGGCCTGTTCGCGGTAGTCCATGCCGCCTATGACCAGGAGAAGGGAAAGCCCCGTGAAGGACGCGAGCTGCTTGCCGTCGGAGTAGATCTGCTCGGCCAGTTCCCGCGTGGGCGTGACCACCAGCGCCCGGGGAAGTCCGGGCACGGGCGCCTGGCGGTTCAAAAGCCTCGCCATCAGGGGCACCAGGAAGGCCACGGTCTTGCCGGTGCCCGTCTGGGCCTGGCCCGCTATGTCCTTGCCCTTCAGCGCCTCCGGTATGACCATGGACTGGATGGGGGTCGCGTACAGGAAACCCGCGGAATCCAGCCCCTCTATAATGGAGTGGGGGAGATCGAAATCCTTGAACCTGGCCGAGGTCAGGAAGTTGGGCTTGTCCGGGCGCTGCTCGCCGGGCGCCGCTTCGGCGACCCCGCCCCCGGGCCCGGCCCCCGCCGGACCGTCGACATCTGCGGCCTGCGAGGGCCCTTCGCCCCCTTCGCCATCCAAAAGACCGCCGGCCCCCGCGGAAGCCGCAGGCGGCTCCTGCCCTTCGGGCTCCGCGCCCGCCGCGGCGTCCTCGGCCACAAGGGCCTCAACGGCCTCTGCGGCCCGGCCCTCGCCGGAACCGCCAGCGCCGGAGGCGCCACCCTGGCTGAAATCAGCGTCGTCTCCGCTGGAAAAAGTCATCAAAAACTCCTGGTTGTGCCGCCCCTTCCGGGCGGTGGCCCGGCCCCCGCCATGCGGGGGGCCCTCGGCCCCTTATGGTTTTATGTCGCGCCCGCCCGGCCGGGGAGCCGAAAAAGGCCCGCGTCCGCAAGCTTAAGGGCGGCGGGCGGCCGGAAACGGGCCGCGTGGCCCCCTCGCCGGAGCGGCCCCGCGGCGCGGCAGGCGCCGGCGGGGAGCCTCCGGGCGTCCCGGGGCCCCGGCCCGCGGAGGCCGCCGCGGCTGGGTGATTATATAGATGTCGCGCTCCCCTGTTAAGGGTTTTCCGTCATTTGCCGGCGCCTTCCGGAACGCCTTGGGGAAACCCCTTGGAAACGACTTCGGAAACTCCTTGGAAACGCCTTCGGAAACTCCTCGGGAAATCACTTCGGAAGCGGTTTAGGATGCGGCCGGAACGTTCCGTCATGAACGCCTCGGGCCCGCCGGGGCCGCAGCGAGGTCCCGTCAAGGACCTTTCAAGGGCCAAGGCCCTCCCGGCAACCTGCGGCGCCCGGGAAATCCGGGTTGTTCCGGGGGACGCCGAGGCCGAATGCCCGGACCGCAGGGTCCCTTGCGCCGCGAAAGCATGCGCCAGGGCCCCGGACGCCGCCGGGAAGGGGCGAGGCCTCCGACGCCAGGGCCCCGGACGACGCGGGGCAGGGACGCGGCTTCCGTCGCCGCGGGGACGGGACCCGCCCGGGACGGCCGGCCCGGTCGGACGTCAGTCCGGCATGCGCCGAAAGTCCCCCCGCGAGGGCCGCCGCCCCGCGTTCGCGACCGGCCGCCAAGGCGGCTTGCGGCGGCGGAAAGGCGCCGGGCCCATCAGGCGCCGCTGGCCCCGGCCGACCCCGTGCGCGCCGGTCAGCCCCTGAAACCGTCGTCGGTCGCGCCTGGCCGGGAGAGATCGCCGGAGTCCTGGCCCCTCGGCGCGGAAGCGACGGGGTTCGGTTCGGGGGGCGGGCCTGCGTAGGTGTTATGCACCTCGCCCTTCCTGAGCATGTTCACCGCGGCCGCCAGCTGGCGGTCGGAGGCCAGGCGCTCGGCCACGGTCATCTGGGAGTAGTGCTTGTCCGGGGGGGTGTACTCCTCCTCTTCGGCGCCTTCGGCGCGGGGTGCGGGGGCCGCCCCCGCCTTGCCGTCGCGGGAGCGGCCGCCCCGGCCGTTCCTGCTCTCGTTCTGGCCCTTCAGGTGGCCTTCGAGATCCTCCTCCCTGGGCATCTGGTAGTCGGCGGGGAGAGGGATCTTGACTTCGACGTCCGGGCGGATGCCCTCAATCTGGATGCTCCGGCCGGTGGGGGTGTAGAAGCGGGCGGTGGTAAGGCGCATCCCCGAGCCGTCGGGGAGCGGCACTATGGACTGCACGGAGCCCTTGCCGAAGGTCTGCGTGCCCAATATCACCGCGCGGCCGTAGTCCTGGAGGGCCCCCGCCACTATCTCGGAGGCCGAAGCCGACCCCTCGTTCACCAGGCAGACCATGGGGATCGAGAGCGGCACCACCGAATCCTTGTCGGATCGGTAGACGGCGTCCTGGTCGTCGCGGCGCCCCTTGGTCTCCACGACGGGCACCTGGCCGAGGAAGAGCCCGGAGACGGCCACGGACTGGTCCAGGAGCCCGCCGGGATCGTTTCTAAGGTCGAGGACCACGGACTGGAGGGACTTCTTCGCGCCGAGCTGCTGGACGGCGCGCTCCAGCTCCAAGGCCGTGCCGCCCTGGAAGTTCCTAATGTGGATGTAGCCTATGCCGTCGCCCAGCTCCTGGGAGCGCACGGAGATCATGGGGATCTTGGCGCGGACGACTGTGACGTTGAAGGGGTCCCGCAAGCCGTTGCGCTGGATGGAGAAGGTGACGGAACTCCCCACCGGGCCGCGGATGATCCGCACGGCCTCCATGAGGTTCATTTCGGAGGCGGCCTTGCGGTCGATGGATATGATCTGGTCGCCGGAGCGTATGCCCGCGCGGAAGGCCGGGGTGTCCTCGATGGGGGAGACGACGGTGATGACACCGTCCTTCATGGTGATCTCCACCCCGATCCCGGAGAAGGCCCCGGAAGTCTCCTGCTTCAGCTCCTGCATCTCGTCGGCGGTGAAGAAGGTGGAGTGGGGATCCAGGCTGGAAAGCATGCCCCTCACCGCCCCGTGGACCAGGGAGGTGTTGTCCGGCTCCTCCACGAAGCGGCTGTTGACCTCGTAGAAGACGCGGGCCAGGATCTTGAAGGACTCGTAGACCTTGAAGTCCGAGTTCCCGGCGGCCAGCGCCCCGGGCGCCGAGGCGGGCCCAGCGAGGACGGCCGCGGCGGCCAAGGCCGCGGCGAGCCCCTTTAAGGCTGCGGACGCGGCCCGCGCCGCGGACGAGGCCCGCGCCCGGCGGGCGGGGATGGGTAAAGCAGGCATTGTGAGCTCCGGCGTCGTTTCGCGGCGGCCCCTGGCCCCGCGGCCTCGTCTTGTCGTTCTCTCTTCCAGGCAGGGCGTCCCGCGCCCCGGAAGATCCAGCGTCGTGGCTTCGTCTGGCATCGGCTCCATCGCGTCGTGGTTGTGCGGCGTCAAGTAGTTGACGCGTTATGGGTTTGGGCGTCAGTTAGGTTGACGCTTCTTGCGTGATAAGGCGTAGGCGGGCTGGTGCGCTGCTGGCCCGTGGCTTTGCCGGCAGGGGCCGCTGAGGGTCCGTCGGGGGCCAGGCTCGCGCCGGATTGGGGGCCCGGAGGGTCCTCCGCGACCGGGACCGGCCCGCCTTCGCGCCAAACCGCCGCCCCCGGATCGGGACGGACCGCAATCCCCCGCTATTCCCTCCCCGGCGGGCTCATTTCTTCGCCTCGCCCTGGCAACTGGAGCACAGCCCCCAGATCTCGAATTTGTTGCCCTCGCTCTTGAAGCCCTCCTGGCGGCAGATCCTCTTTTCGACCTGGACCAGCTCGGGGGCGGAGAACTCGAAAATGCGGCGGCAGTTCAGGCACCTCAGGTGGCTGTGGTGCTCGCGGCCGTAAACCCTCTCGTAATGCATGTGCCCGTCCTCCAGGTACACCTCCGCCAGGAGCCCGCACTCTATCAAAAGCGGTATGGCGCGGTAGATGGACGCCTTGGAGATGGGCTTCTTGGACCTCAGGCTCATGAAGAGCTCGTCCACGTCGAAATGGCCGTGGTTTAAGAGTATGCACTCGGCTATCGCCTCGCGCTCGCGGGTGACCCTGAAGCCGTGGGATTTCAGGTACTTGCGGAAGGCCTCCAATTCCTCCCCCAGATCCCCCGCCGGGGGCTTTTCCTCGGGTTTTCGCGTGACAGACATTGGAACTTCCGCGTGGGAGGGCCGGCGGGCGGCCGGTGGGGCCGGGGGAGGGCGGGATATTCGGAAAGAAGGGCCTGAGGCCTTAGGGAGGCGCTCCGGCGGGCGGCAGGAGGCCCGGCCCGGAGCCGCCGGCGCCGGGTCCGCGCTGGGGTCGGTACCCCGGAAAAGACAACGCTCGCCGCATATTATCACACGGCCCGGCGTCCAGTAAAGGAGAGGCGGGGCCTCAGGGGCCCGGCGGCT
>JAIRZX010000557.1 GCA_031267005.1 Deltaproteobacteria bacterium | reverse complement strand
GTTCGGTTCGGAAGGCCGCCCCGCCGGGGGGCGAAGGCCCTGTACGGGCCGGAATGCCGACCCGCCGACGGCGAAGGCCGCCCCTTCCGGGGGATTCCGCGGATCCCGGGGGGCCCCGGGCCCGCAGGTCCGGGCCGCTAGCCCTTCAGGGCCTCGGCGCCGTTCACGATGTCCAGGAGCTCGTTTGTGACCGACGACTGCCTCGCCTTGTTGTAGGCCATGGTGAGGCTCTCGATAATGTCCTTGCAGCTGGAGGAGGCGTTGTCCATGGCCTGCATGCGGGCGGCGTTCTCCGAGGTGACCGACTCAAGGAGGGCCCTGAAGATCCTGTTGTTCAGGGCGTTCATGACCAGCCTCTCCAGGAAGTCCTCCGGCGGCGGCTCCATCAGGTAGTCGATGGCCTCCGAGGACGGGACGGAGGGCTCCTGGGGCTTCGCCCCCGGCCCCTCCTGGGGCCCCGCCTCCTCCTCGCGGGCGAGCGGGAGGAAGAGCGAGGACTGCGCGGGGTGGCGGTTGATGTTCTCGAAGCGGGTGTAGACCAGGTGCACCTCGCTGAAGGCGTCCGGGCCGCTGTAGGCCTCGTGGATCTCGCCCGCTATCGTCTTGGCCTTCCTGAAGTTGATGTCGCCCATGAGACCCACGTGGGCCTTGTACTTGTCGCCCTTCCTCCTGGAGTAGTAGTCGAAGGCCTTGCGGCCGACGATGTACAGGGAGACCTCAAGCCCACGGCCCCGGAGCTCCTTGACGAGCTTGTCGGTGACGGAGAAGAGGTTGGCGTTGAAGCTGCCGCACAGCCCGCGGTCGGAGCTGATGACGGCCACCAGGGCCTTGTTGGAGTCCTCGGGGGGCTTCAGGAAGTCCGCGAGCGCGGTGCCGGAGCGGCGGCCTATCTCTTCCAAGAGCCTGTCGAACTCGTCGGCGTAGTCCTTGAGCTTCTCGGTGCGCCCCTGGGTGGCCCTCAGCTTGGCCGCGGCCACCATGTTCATGGCCTTGGTGAGCTTCTGGGTCTGCCGGACCGCCGTTATGTGGCGCTTGATGTCTTTGAGTGAAGCCATGCGGAACCTTCCGGTCTCCTCCCGGCGGCGCTCCAGCGCGCCGGGGCGGCCTTCGTCCCCCCCCGGGGGACGGGACCTGTAATTCGCGGGGCCTCGGGTGGCCCCTGCCAGCCGCCAGCCGGCCTGGCCTTATGGGTGGCCCCAGCCAGCCGCCAGTCCGCCGGGCCTTAAGGGAGGCCCCGGCCAGCCCCGCCAGTCCGCCGGGGCTTCAGGGAGGCCCCGGCCTGCCCCGCCAGTCCGCCGGGCCTTCAGGGAGGCCCGGCCAGCCGCCAGTCCGCCGGGCCTTCAGGGAGATGCCCCGGCCTGCCGGCCGCCCGCGGCACCCGACGGGGCGCCGGCCCGCTATTCGGCGGGCTTGTAGATCCCCTTGAACTCGTCCAAGGCCGCGCGGAGCGCCTTGTCCGTGTCGGGGGAGATGTCCTTGTCCTTCTTGATGGCCTCGAAGATGTCCGGGTGGCGGTTGCCCATGAAGTCGAGGAGCTTGGCCTCGTAGTCAAGGACCGTGGAGACAGGGTACTCGTCCAGGTAGCCGCGGGTGCCCGCGAAGAGGACCACGACCTCGCGCTCGGCGGGCATGGGCTGGTACTGGGGCTGCTTCAGGAGCTCCACCATCCTGCGGCCGCGGTTTATCTGCTTTAAGGTGGAGGCGTCCAGATCCGAGCCGAACTGGGCGAAGGCCTCGAGCTCCCTGAACTGCGCGAGGTCCAGTCGCATGGTGCCGGCGACCTTCTTCATGGCCTTGGTCTGGGCGGAGCCGCCGACGCGGCTGACCGAGATGCCGACGTTGATGGCTGGGCGCACGCCCGAGAAGAAGAGGTTGGGCTCCAAAAACACCTGGCCGTCGGTGATCGAGATGACGTTGGTTGGGATGAACGCCGAGACGTCGCCCGCCTGGGTCTCGATGACCGGCAGGGCGGTGAGCGAGCCGGCCCCCAGCTCGTCGGAAAGCTTGGCCGCGCGCTCCAGGAGCCTGGAGTGGCAGTAGAAGATGTCCCCGGGGTAGGCCTCGCGGCCCGGCGGGCGCCGGAGGAGGAGCGACACCTCGCGGTAGGCCACCGCCTGCTTGGAAAGATCGTCGTAGATAATGAGCGCGTGGCGGCCCTTGTCGCGGTAGTACTCGCCCATGGAGGCGCCCGCGTAGGGGGCGATGTACTGCAGCGGCGCGGGGTCGGAGGCGTTCGCGGCCACGACCACCGTGTACTCCATGGCCCCGTGCTTCTCGAGGTTCGCCACCACCTGCGCCACGGTGGACTTCTTCTGGCCCACGGCGACGTAGATGCAGATGACGTCCAGGCCCTTCTGGTTGATGATGGCGTCGACGCAGATGGCGGTCTTGCCGATCTGGCGGTCGCCGATGATGAGCTCGCGCTGGCCGCGGCCTATCGGCGTCATGGCGTCGATGGCCTTGATGCCGGTGTACAGCGGCTCGTGGACGGCCTTGCGCTTGATGATGCCGGGCGCCACGACCTCGATGAAGGAGAACTCCTTGGCGTCCACCGGCCCCTTGCCGTCGATCGGGTGCCCCACGCCGTCCACGACGCGGCCCAGGAGGGCGTCCCCCACGGGGACCTGGGCTATCCTCCCGGTACGCTTGACCTCGTCGCCCTCCTTGATGTGGGCGCAGTCGCCCAGGATGGCGACGCCCACCCTGTCGGTCTCGAGGTTCAGCACCATGCCCAGGATGCCCCCCGGGAACTCCAGGAGCTCCATGGCCATGGCCTTCTCGACGCCGTAGACCAGGGCCACGCCGTCACCCACGGAGAGGACCGTGCCGACTTCGGCCAGCTCGACCTGGCGGCCGTAGTCCTTGATCTGCGATTTTATGATCTGGCTTATTTCTTCAGCTTTGATAGCCATCTGAGGCGCTCCTTCAAAGGGTTGCTGCTCTCGGGTCTCCCAACTGCCGGCCACCGGCCGGGAGGGCCGCGGCCGCCTGCGCGCCCGCGGGGCCCGCGGCCGGCGGGGCCGCGGTCGTCGCGGCCCCGTGGCCGCTCGCGCTGTTTGCTCCGCTCCCTACTCCGCCGCGAAGGAGGAGGCCAGCCTCTTCAGCTGGGCCTTGAGCGAGCCGTCCAGTACCAGGTCCCCCACCTTCACGGAGAGCCCGGCGATGAGGGAGGGATCGGTCGCCTGCTCGAGCTCTATGCGCGAGCCGCCGAGGTACACCCTCAAGGCCTCGCGCAGGGCGTTCAAATCCTGGTCGCCGAGCGAGGCCGGTGTCGATACCGTCCCGCGCAGGATGCCGTCCCTCTCGTCCGTGAGCCGGCCGTAGGCCTTGGCGGCCTCGCCGAGAATGCCTATCCGCCCGCGGTGGTACAGGAGGCGGGCGAAGTTGGAGACGGTCGCGGACAGCCCCGCCTTGTCCAGCAGGGCCTCCAGGATGCGGGACCTGAACTCGCCGGGGTACACCGGGCTCTCCAGGACCGCGCTGTCGGGCCTGGCGCCCTCCATCGCCTCGGCGAAGCGGGAGAGCTCCTCCCCGTACTCCTTGTACTTCCCGTCCTCTTCGCCGATGGAGAGGAGGGCCCGGGCGTAGCGGGTTGCCAGAATGCTGTCCATGGTCGATAACGCTCCTCGCGGGCCGGGGTCCGGTCCGGTCTTGTCTCGTCGGGGGGAGGGCCGTCAGGGCTTCCCGATGTAAAGAAGGGGGGGCGGCCAGCGCTTCTTTCGCGGGAGGCGGGCGACGGGGCTTATTTCGCTGGAGGTGTCCGACCGGGGGCTTCTTTACGAAAGGGGGGCCGAAGGGTGTCCGGCCGGGGGCTTCTTTACGAAAGGGGGGCCGAAGGGTGTCTGGCCGGGAGCCGGGTTATCTGGCTCACGAAGTCCTTCATGATGAGGGCCTTGTCCTCGTCGCCCACGTTCTTGGCGAGCAGGTCTCCGGCAATCGCCACGGCCATGAGCCCGGTATGGCGGGCGAGCTCGCGGCGGGCGAAGACGGCCTCCTGGGCCACGGCGGTCTCGGCCTTCTGGACTATCTGCTCGGCGGTGCGCTTGGCATCGGCTATGATGCGGTCGCGCTCCTTGGCGCCGTCCCTTTCGAACTGGGCCAGTATGCCCTCGCGCTCGGACGCCAGCTGGGAGAGCTTGCGCTTCATCACCTGGTTCTGTTCCTCGAGGTTGCGGGCCTGGGTCTCGAGGTACTCCATGGTGCGGGCGATGCTCTCGGAACGGTCGCGGAAGAACCCCTTCACCGGCTTTCTGAGAAGGAAAAAGAGGATCGCGAAGAACACCGCGAAGTTCATGACCCTCAGCCCGAAGTCCTTCCAGTGCTTGGCGTCGTATTGGACGGCGGGGCCCGCCTGGTGCTCGGCGCCCCCGGCGGCCGAAAGGCCCGAGGCGAAAAGGAGCACGAGCGCCGCAACGAGGGCGGAGGCGAGGCATATGGACTTGAATGTCGTGCGCGTCATGGAGTTTTTGGCCTTTTTGCTCTGTTTCGCGTAAGGGCGGGGGGGCCCTGGAAAACCCGTCGGCGTTCCGATCCCGGAGCCGGCCACGGGCCGTTTCGGGCGCCGGGCCGCTCCCGGGGGAAGCCGCGCGGCCTCCCGGAGGTCCGGTGGGACGGCGGGGAAATCCCGAAGCGGCGGGCGCGGGGGGTTTCAGGCGCGGATCTCGCGGCCGAGGAGCTTCTGGGCGATGTCGAGCCCCAGGGTGCGGGCCTCGGCCTCCAGCCCCTTTTTCGCCTCGGCAACCTGGGCCTCCAGGTCCTTGGCGGCGTCCTCGAGCCTTCCGGCGGACTCCGCCTGGGCCTTCTCCAGGATGGAGCGCTCTTCGGCCTGGCCCTCCAGCTTGCGGGCGTTCTGGGCCTTTTCCCCTTCCTTGACGGCGCCGGTGCGCTCGGACTTTTCCTCGGCCTCGCCCTGCTCGAGCTGGTCCTTGAAGGACGCGGCCTTGCCCTTCAGGTCCTCGAAGAGCATTTCGCGCTCGCGCAACACGTTCAGGATGGGTTTGAAGAGAATCTGGTTCAGCACGAACATCAGAACCAGGAAAGTAACCAGCTGGGCGACGAGCGTCCAGTCCAATGCCACGCTCACCATTTTGGAAAAGCCTCCGCAAGGCAACCTGAAGCCCGGCAAGGGGCCTGAGGGGGAGCCGATGGTTAAATGGAATTGAGAAACAGGCAAATTATAGGGGGATTCTTCTTCGGAGTCAACCCTTGTCTTGTTGCGTAAAAATGGGCCCGTTGATATATTCCGTCTATCCGTTTGCCTCAGCGCGCCATCCGGCGCTCGCCGGAGGGGTAACTGGCAAGTCTGTCCCTTAAGGGCCCCGCCGCCTCTCCGGTACGGCTGGCCCGTATCTCCGGAAGCGCGGCCCGTTGCCTGGATCCCGTCTTCCGGCCGACGTCCCCCCCGCCTTTCCAGAAGGCTGGCCCGCCGCTAAGGCCAGGGCCCCCGCCGCTTAGGCCAGTGTG
>JAIRZX010000531.1 GCA_031267005.1 Deltaproteobacteria bacterium | reverse complement strand
GAGGAGGGCAAAGGACAAGGTTTCCGCGTTGAAGGGGACAGCTAGGCGGCGTCCGGACGGGTCCGGGCGGCGCATGGATTACAGGCGGACATACAGAATTTCGAGACGGCGGCGGGAGCGGGCCTTAAAGGCCGTCCCGTTGGGCGTTCATGAAAGCTGCCCGAAGCGGAAACAGAGAGTTGGTTCGAGACATTAGGCAAGACGGCAGGGCGGGGGCCAGGGAGGGCCCCCGGGCCCTGCGGCCAGACAAGTCCCCGCGGTGTTTACGGCTTCCAGCCGCATGAAACTTCCGCGCTGCATAAGGTATGGGGCGACCCTGATTGCCCTAGAAAACCCGCGGCGGTTTACGCGGGCCCGTACTGGTCCCCCGCTTTCCCAGGGAGGCTCATGCGCCTCTCCGGAGGCCGCCGAAAGCCGCCGCCGGAAACAGGGGGGGGCGCGCCGGGGCCGTTCCCCGGCGAGCTGTCCCGCCGGATGGCTGCTGCCCCGCAGGAAGCTTGCCGCTTAGCCCCTGTCCGGATGCGGGGCGTACCTCGTAAACCAGTAGGCTTTTTTCCGCAGGCCAACCCTGAGGCTGGCTCGCCTTTCCGCAGGCCAACCCGGAGGCTGGCTCGCCTATGCCGGTGACCTTTACGGATTTACTATGGCGAAATACGCGCTGGACGATTTGGCCGGCAAGCTCTTCAAGGCTGATGACCGCCTCTTGGACGGCGCTGTCGAGGGGGGCGACCTGGTTCTGGAGATCAAGCGAGCTCGCGGCGCGAGCAAGGCGGGCCGCGAAAAAGAAGGCACCCGGAAGCTAGCGCTGGAGGCCTGCCCGACGGCGGCTGAACCGCGCCAGTCCGAAGTGGCGGCGGTGGTAGCCGGGAGAGGCTGAAGCGCCTGGAGGGGGGAACGCGTGAAAAACCCCGCCCCCGAAAAGGGAGGGCCGGACGCTCCGCTGGCACGGCCGCCCGGGCGCCCGGAAGGAGGCGTGCCTGGAAGGGAACTGCCGAAGTACGGCCTTCCCGTGGCGGACTGGCGCCTTCGCGGGGCGGCGCCCGAAGTTCGGCGAAGCGCCTTCTAAAGCGATTCGCGGCTACTGCCGCCGCCCGGGGCCGCCGCAGGCGGCCTTCAAGGCTCCCCGAAGTCCCGGCGCGAAGTCCCGCTCCGCCCGTCCGGCACGCCGCGCCTGAGCGTATCGCCGACGAGCGATTTGAGACGGTTTACGGCGCCGCCGAGCCCTTCCGCCTCCGACGGGCGCAACGCCCGGCTGAGGAAAATCCTGGATGCGGCTTTGGAAGCGGGAAGCCCGATTGCGGGTGTGGAATTCTGAAACGCGAAATCCCGGCAATCTTGCTTCGGGACTTGGATGGCTGTCGGGGGGCGGCGTTGGCGGCCCGGTCGCGGGCAAGGCCGCGGAACTGCTCGGAATTGGACGGAGGCAACTGAGCCGGGCCGTCCGCGAGGGTTTTTATAATGACGGTGCCCCGTCCCGCGCCTCTTTGAGGGACGATCCGGGATAAGCGCCAAAATCATCGGCGTTGTATTAGCGCGCGCGGACGTATTACAGATACCAAAGCTTGGGTCCGGGATACAAAAGGCTTGGGTCCGGGCAACCGAACATCGAGGTTCAGCCCCCGGCCAGCCGTCGAAATGGCGGACGTGTTTTACCCCGGCCTTGAATCCCCGGACGGCTTTGTCCGCGGGCGGCATGGAACCTCCCAGCAGTAACGCCGGGGGCCGCCCGGCGTATTTCTGCTGGGGTTGCTGCGGAGGGAAAAAAGCCAAAGTACCGGTTAAGGCCTGTTGGGATAGAAAAAACGTCGCAACGCGTTGGAATTGCGGCGTTTTAGGGAGTTTTTGAAGCCATGCGACAGGCCGTCAAAAAAAGCTATTGGCGTCCCCAACCGGATTTGAACCGGTGTTGCCGGCGTGAAAGGCCGGCGTCCTGGACCAGACTAGACGATGGGGACGGGAGAAAGCGTGGTGGGTCGTGCGGGATTTGAACCCACGACTCTCTGCTTAAAAGGCAGATACTCTACCGACTGAGTTAACGACCCGGAAGCGGTGGATGCGCTCCCGGAAATCCTGTACCCCTTATTGCGAAAAAAAAGCCACGGGGCTGGAACCAGATGGCCTTGAATGGAGCGACAGGTTTTCTGGGCGGGCGGGGTCCGGGGCTGAGAGCCCGTCCGGCGCGTAATTAGGGGACATTATACCAAAAGGGAGGCATTGTCAAGATATCGGGGAAACCGGGGGCGGGTCCGGGAAGGCCTCCCCGTGCCGTCCCTGCCCCTCGCCGCGGGCGACAGGGCTTGGCCGACGCCGAGGCCAAGCCGAAAGGCTGGCCGCCGGGAAACACCGTGACATTCTAAGAGTAACCGACAGAGAGAAATGGATATAATAGTTGCCAAACTACAGGACGGATCGTTCGGAGTCCAGCAGGCGCGTTTGGGCCCGGAGGACTGGCAGCCTTTAACGGGGCCGGAGCCGCGCGCCGGGGAGGCCCGGGCGGATGACGGCTTGAAGACGGGCGCATCCGATTTCGCGCGCCTCGTCGGGCCTTCCCGGCGCCAAACTGAACCTGCGGCCCCTCGCTTGGCCTTCATGGGCCGCAAAAGGCCCGTTTCGGACCTTCATCGACCGCAAAAGGCACCATAGGTGGCTTTAATATGGCCTGACGTGTCCGCAGCTGCCCGTCAATGAACCTTCGCGGGCTCTCGCGGAACCCCGGCGCTCCCTTCTCCGGCGGCACCCGGCTTCACCAGCCTCCCCGTTGCCTTGAGGGGGGGGGCGGATGGGATCCGTTTCCCTCTCCGCGCGCAGGCCTGCGGCCGGACAAGCCAGTCCGGCCGCCGATTCCGGCCTGGGCGGCCTTTTTTGAAGGGAGGGGAAGTGTGTTATAATTTCGCGTCCGGTCGGGCCGTTCCCGGAACGCCGCGGGCGGCAAGCGCTTTGGATGTTTTTTGACGGTTTTCCCTAAAGCCCGCCGTTTTCGATTCTTCCCGATTCCCCGCCCCCCCCCAGCCCCGGAGCCGATTCCCCGGGCCCCGGGGGCGCCGTTGCCAAACATGTACTACTCGAGCGTCATCGCCATAGACGGACCCGCCGGATCCGGGAAGTCCACGCTTGCCAGGAGGCTCGCCTCCTCTTTGGGCTGGAGGTTCCTGGACACCGGGGCGCTGTACCGCGCAGTCGCGGCGGAGGCCTCCGCCCGCGGCCTCGGGGCCGCGTCCGACGGCGAGCTGGGCAGGCTCGCGGGGGAGCTTGACATCCAAGTCGCCCTGGAAAGCGACCTGTGCCGGGTTTTCGTGGGCGGGAGAGATCTTACCGGCCAGCTGAGGAGCCCGCCCGTCTCGAGCCTGGCGTCCAGGGTCGCGTCGATCCCCGAAGTCCGGGATTCGCTCAGGGCCCTCCAGAGGCGGATAGGCGGCGAGGGGCGGCTGGTTACCGAGGGCAGGGATCAGGGAACGGCCATCTTCCCGGAGGCGCGGCTGAAGTTTTTCCTTACGGCGGACGCTGAGACCCGCGCCGGGAGAAGGCTCAAGGAGCTCCGGGACAAGGGCCGCGACGACACCTTGGAAGACGTCTTGGAGGGGATGTTGGACAGGGACGGTCGGGACGCCGGACGCGCGGTCGATCCCCTGAGGGAGGCGCCGGACGCGGTCCGGCTGGACTCCACGTCCATGACGGAGGACGAGGTGCTAGCGGCGATGCTCGCCAAGGCGAGGGAGGCCTTCGGGGACGCCTCGGGAGTCTGAGGGCCCGGGCGCCCGGGCCGCGGGGGCCCCCTTGCCCGCAGGCGCCGTCCCTTGCGAGCGGGGAGCGTCGGCCGTCGGCCGCCCCTTCCTGCAGGGGGAAACGGGCCTGCTGGCCGGGCGGGCAGGGCGCCGGCGGGCTGGAGGCGGGGCCGGGGGTAACGGGCTTTGGGCCGCGCGGGGCTGGGTCGACGGCCCGATGGGAGTTCGGGCCGGAGGCCGGCG